>NZ_DBJD01000029.1:19391-21168 GCF_002297065.1 Treponema sp. UBA785
CTTAGAGAGCTTTTGGCAACTGGAGATGCTGTTGTTTTATATGAATCTCCGTTTAGAATTGTTAAACTTTTGACTGATATAGCCGATATTGATAGTACACGGCGCGTTGTTGTTGGTCGCGAGCTGACAAAAATGCACGAAGAAATTATTGGCGGTACGGCAGAAGAGATGCGTGTCGAATTTTCTTCAAGAGCTAAGGTTTTGGGAGAATTCGCAGTTTTTATTTCGGGCAATAAAAATGCTCAACTTTCGGAAGATAATGCCGATAATTAAGAAGTAAGGTAGGTTTAAAATGATGGTACAGAACATTAATGGAATCAATCCAATCAACAATGTACAGAACTCTCGCCGTACTAATGGCATGGAAAGAACTTCTATTACAGATACTTCTGATTCAATCAACGTTTCTGACGAAGCAAAAGAAGCTGCAAGAGCATATTTTTTGAGCCAGGTTGCAGAAGAAACTCCAGATGTTCGTTCTGACCTTGTTGCCTCTGTTAAAGAAAAAATAAAAGATCCAAATTATTTAAATTCTGTAACAATTGGTTCAGCCGCAGATCGTATTTTGGATTCCTGGGGTTTTTAACTTAACCGTTTATTGATTACTTTAGAAGCAGAACATTTTGTTCTGCTTTTTTTGTTTAGTTTGGAGGACTGGCTGCGTATGACAGATTTTGTGTTTAGAGTTTCGCCTAATGTGATTATTTCTTCTTATGCTGCAAGCCGGATTGGACAGTTTGCCTGCGAGTTTGGAAAAAGGTTTATGCTTGTTTTGGATCCTGTCTTGCGTTCTGTGGGCGCTGCGGACAAAATTACACAGGCTCTTTCTGACCGTGGAGTTGATTTTTTTATTTTTGACGAAATTGCGGAGTCGGCAGATACAAAGGCTGCGGCTTCTGCTCTCAATCTTGCAAAAAATTCTCATATTCAGGCGGTGATTGCAGTTGGCGGCGGAAAAACCATAGAAATCGCCCGCTGTGTCGCTGCATTTTTTTACGAAGAAAAAAGTATCTATGACTTTGCGGATGGTGTGCTCCCTTCAAAATCTCCGCTTCCGCTTGTTGTGCTGAGCACGACTTGCAGGTGTCCGGGTGTTTTTACAGATAGAATTGCAATTTGTGATTCTCGGACGAACGGTTTAAAACTTTTAAAAGTTCAGAATGCGCTTTGCAAAACTACAGTTTTTGACCCTGCAATGTCTGTTACGCTGACCGAAAATCAAACTTTTTCAATGGCTGTGGAAAGCGTCTGTCTTGCGGCGGAAAGTTATTTTTCTCAAAAAGCGAACTTTTTTAGCGATATGACCGCAGAAAAATCGGCAGAACTTTTGCGTTTGGCTCTCGATGGTTCAAATTCTCTGAATATTACGACGTCAAAAGAAGAATTGCTTTTTGAAGGAGGATGTCTGGCAAGTCTTGCGTCTAGCGCATCGTCTTTTGGACCGGCAGGACTTCTGGCTCTTGCGGTAAATGCTAGATTTAAGATAAGCCGTCCTCTTGTTGCCTCGGTTATTTTTCCATACGTGATTGAATTTTGCGCAAAATTCAAGGCTGACCGTGTTGCAAAATTTGCGAACTTCTTTGGAATTGAAAAAAAAGATTCTGAGGCAGAGCAGGCCCAGGCTTTTGCAGACAATATCCGTGAACGTCTCGCAAAAGAAAATCTGCCGCTTCGTTTAAAAGAGCTTTCTGTAACAATTGAGCAGCTTGCCGCTGTTGCCGAAGATGCGGCTTCGACCGACTGGATAAATTTTATGCCGTGTTCAATGACAAGCGAC
>NZ_DBJD01000029.1:21284-42774 GCF_002297065.1 Treponema sp. UBA785
AAAAAAATGATTGATCCTGGAAAATTAACACAGCTTGAAGGCGGACAAAAACGCAGAAAACTTGCGCTCACTCTCGGCGCTTTGGAACGCGATATTGATGGAGTTCCTGAAAAAGGCAACGAATATTCTTATAAGTCTATTGCCCGCGCAGACTACGTAAAAAAAATTGTCGAAATTTGCTTAAAAGATCCGCAAATGCCTTCTGATGACGCAAAAATCTTAGAAAATGCGCTCAAAGAAATTCCTTTTAATGAAAAACGCTCTTGCAATCTTGCCCGCAACACAATGCTTAAAATAATTGGAACTTTTCCGGCAGAGTGGGATTTGATTATTGCGCCCCATTCTGAAGTTTTTGACGAAAATGGAATTGTAAAGCAGAGAGATTTTTTTGAGGGCGTGAGCGTTTATGCGGAAGATATTCGTTCTCCGTTCAATCTTGGTTCAATTTTTAGAACGGCAGAGGCAATGGGTGCGGAAAATGTTTTTGTAAGTCCAATGTGCGTTCCGCCTGACCATCCAAAAGCAGTGCGAAGCGGCATGGGCTGTATTGAAACTCTCGGCTGGCAGAAAAAAAGCCTTGATGAACTCGACGAATATTCCCAAAAAAACGATATTCCGATTTTTGTCCTCGAAACTGGCGGAACTCCGCTCGAAGAATTTAAATTTCCCAAAAAAGGAATTTGCATAATCGGTTCGGAAGAGCTTGGAGTAAGCCCGGAAGCGCTCAAAAAAGCATCGTACGGCCGGGTGACAATTCCAATGAAAGGTCTTAAAGCCAGTTTGAATGTTGGAGTTGCTTTTGGAATTCTTATGCAAAAATGGGTCGAATCTCTGGAAAAAAAATGATTTTTGGAGTTTTTGACTGAACCGCAATTCGTGTACTAAAAAAAACTTTTTAAATTTCTAGAATTATCGCTCCAGATTTTTTATCATAATCTGCATTTTCTAAAGATTTTGGCCGTTTTACAGAAAGCAAATCTCCGTTTTTTGGGCGGATATTTGTTTTATCAACCGCAAGAACAAGTCCAATTTCTGAACAGCAGTAATATGCGGATTTGCGGATTTCGGGGAGTTTTATAAAGTCCGAGGCAATTCTCAGTTTTAGATTTTCAGAATCATTTTGAGACGGTTTTTCTTCTGCCATTGGATTTTTTTCTTTGCTGACCAAAACATAGCTCAAAGAAGCACGCTCTTTTTTCAAATTTGCATTTTTAGAAAATCGTAAAAGCTCTTCCGGGGCGTCTGCTGTGTCAAAAGCAAAGTTGCACCATTTTCCGCCAGGATTGGAAGAAGTCCTTCCTGCCATTGGGCATACGTGAATATGCGGACATGGACTTAAAGGCATAAAATTTTTTCGGATAAACGAATCGCGCATCAAGCTTACAAGCCTTGCCGAGCGTGGATCGCCCGGTTCAATAAGCAAAATTGTCTGAGCCGAATTTGTTTCTTTATCAAAATACTTTAGTATGTCGTTTGTATAGTTTTTTGCAAGAAAATCCAGAGGCATTTCGTTTGTCTGGGCAAGTTCATTGAATACGTTTCCGCAGGTTATAAGGGAAGGTTTTTGTTTTATTTGAGTCCCAACTGCGCCTTTGACGCGGACAATTTTCCACGGATTTTGGTCTTCTGTCAGGGTTTTTGCCGCAATCGAAAGAAAAATTTCTTCTCCGGCAGAAAGAGCGCCCTGGCTTAAATCCAAAACATAAAAAGTCAGTTTTTTTGAGCGCAGTTCCGGCCTTGCAAGCCAAAGCGCGCAAGGAACAGTTAGAGGCCCGGAACCAAGGTCAAGACAAACATCTTCTTCTTTTAGGTTGAAAGCGTTTTTTGGAAAATTTGCAAAAAGTCTTGTAAGGCGAATTAAATTCCACCACATAAAATAAGAAATATACGCAGAAAGCTGCGAAGCGTCGTTCATGTATCCGAGACGGCGGCTGTTTCTGTCGTCGGTAAGCTGGTGGCTTAAATTTTTTATCTGTTTTGGAAGAAGAACCTGCTGTTTTGGCGAAAGATTTCTGGTATCAGCAACGATTTTTCCGAAATTTTTAAGAATTTCGAGTGAATCTTCTGGAATATTTTTTAATTCAAACATTGAAACGGTTTTTGAACTTTTATTTTGAGAAAAATTGTTTTTTCTGCGGTTTTCAATATTCGCTTTTTTTTGCGGAATTTTTTTATCTTCAGTTTTCGCGTCGTTTTTCTGCGCCTTTTCTTCTTTGCGCTGTTTTTTTAATTCATTTTTTGCGGCGAATTTTGCAGAATTTTCGGCTTTATGCTGTTTTTTGCCGGAAGCTTTTTCATACCATTTTGCTTCTTCTTTTTTCATAAAATCTTCCTGATTTTGATTTTTTTTGCCCGGTTATTTTCTGTATTTTCGGATAATCATATACATTTGACTTAATTCGGAACGAATTTGCCGGATTGAATCGAGAATTTCGGCTTTTGAGTCGTAATCCATTGTTTCCCGCAAAATTTCATCCCGAGCGCCTTCAATTGTAAATTTTCGTTCGTTTATGAGATATTTTAACCGGAGAATCAAGTCAATATCTCGTTCTGTGTAAATCCTTCGTCCGCCCAAATCTTTTTTTGGAGCAAAGCCGGGAATTACTTCTTCCCAATAACGCAGAATATGAGATTTTATGCCTGTAAGCTCCTCAGCTTCGCCGATTGAATATGTCACAAACTTTCCTTTGATTTTTATTCAAACCGATTTTCCCAGCGTTTTCGGCTAGATTTCATTTCGAGCATGACTGGAATCTGGTCAAAACCTAAATCTTCACGAATCCTGTTTTTTAAGTAAGTTACGTAGCTTTCCGGAACGTTGTCCGGACTTGTTGCAAAAATTCTGAACGAAACCGGATTTGTTCCTGTTTGCGTCATATAGCGGATTTTAAAGTGGATTGCCTTGCTTGCCGGAGGCGGATAACGGAAAAGCCAGTCGTCCAAAGCCTTGTTCAGGGCAGAAGTTTCGATTTTTGTCGTAAGCTGCTTATAAAGGCGTACTGTTGTTTCCATCAACTCTTTAATTCCATCGCCGGTTAAAGCGGAAAGGCGCAGAATTGGAGCAAACTGCATTTGTCCGAACATATATTGAATGTAATCAACAGTATCCTTGTAGACTTTTTTTGTCTGCTCTTTTAAGTCCCATTTATTCAAAACAAAGATAATTCCACGGCCGCGTTCGTATGCGAGTGAACAGATTTTTTTGTCCTGGTCAGCGAGTCCCTGTTCAGCGTCAATCATCAAAAAAACAATGTCGCATTCGTCCAGAGTTTTTATTGCGCGGTTTACAGAATAATATTCAACGTTTTGCTTTACTTTTGCTTTTCGCCGGATTCCTGCTGTATCAAGAACTTCAAATTTTCGTTTGCCCCAGGTAAAACTTCCTTCAACAACATCGCGTGTCGTTCCTGCATAGTCAGAAACAATTGAATTTTGAGTGTTCGTAAGGCGGTTTGAAAGCGTTGATTTTCCAGTGTTTGGTTTTCCGATGATTGCGATTTTGATTACAGGCTCTTCGATTCCTTCTTTTACCTCAGAAAAATCGAGGCGGCTTGTAATTGCCTTTGCAAGTTCTGTTATGTGGTCGCCGTGGTCTGCCGAAATAAAAAGCAGTTCATTAAAACCGTACTGAAGATAATTCCAGCTGATGTTTTCGCCAGAACCGCCTTCGCATTTGTTCACGGCAACTACAACTTTGTTCCAATATGGCCGCAAAAGGTGAATAAATTCCTCGTCTTCTCCGGTGATTTTTCCGGCTTCGAGCAAAAGAAGAATCAAGTCTGCGCGTTTTATTACAGAAAGTGATTTTTCAACGACAAGTTCGTCCATTTCGGATTCCCGGCTTTTTAAATCGCGGTCAAGCTTAAAACCGCCGGTGTCAACAAGGTGAACAGGTTTTCCGCCAATAAAGGCAGTTCCTTCAACAGGATCTCTGGTTACGCCTGGAGTTGGATCGACAATCGCAAGCCGCTTGTGCATAAAACGGTTAAAGAGAGTCGATTTTCCTACGTTTGGACGTCCGGCAATAGCGACTGTCGGAAGGTTAATGTATGATTTATCTGGAAAAAATTTTAATTCTTCGGTTGCATTTTCATCTTTTTGACCAAATTCATCGCCTGTTTCTGAATCCGAAATTTCCTCGTTTTTTTGAATAGAGTCGTTTTCTGATGAATAAAAATCGTTGTTTTCGTTAAAAATTTGTTCGTCGGACACAATTTTCTGAGGCTTTGGTTTTGAAAAGTCCGGCTTTGATTTTTTAGCTTTTTTCATAGACCGTTATTTTACAACGAATTAAGTTGTTTTGACGAGATGCTTTTTAATTCTTTTATCGTATATTTTGAGAGAAGTTCTTTGATTTTGCAAATCATTGCTGGGCTCATGCTCAAATTTCGGATTCCCATTCCTGCAAGAACAAGGGCACTTGTTTTTCGGCTCGCCATTTCGCCGCAGACAGAAACATCAATCCCGGCTTTTTCCGCTTCGCTTATTGTGTTTTGAATCATTCTGAGAACAGCAAGATGAAATTCGTCATAAAGCGGAGCAACAGAAGCATTTTCGCGGTCAACGCCGATTGTGTATTGAGTAAGGTCGTTTGTGCCGATTGAAAAAAAGTCGCTCACTTTTGCAAGGCAGTCTGCTGTCAGAGCGGCCGCTGCGGTTTCGACCATAATTCCAATTGGAACTTTCGGGTTGAATTCGATTTTTTCGGCAGAAAGCTCATTTCGGACTGATTCTGCAATTTCCAAAGTTTTTTTTACCTGTTCAACGTCTGTTATGAGCGGAAGCATAATTTTTAAATTTCCGAAAACGCTTGCTCTGTAAAGCGCGCGCAACTGGGTTTTTAGCTGCATTGGATTTTCAAGGCTGAGACGGATTGCCCGAAGTCCCATGAGCGGGTTTTTTTCTTCGTTAATGTGAATTTCCGGCGAATTTATAAGCTTGTCGCCCCCTGCGTCCAGTGTGCGAATTGTAACTGGCTTGTCGTTCATTATCTGCAAAACCTGCTTGTACGCTTTGAACTGCTCTTCTTCATCAAAAAGGCTTGAACGCCCGCCGTTTGTTTCGCTCATAAAAAGAAATTCTGTCCTAAAAAGGCCGATTCCGTCCGCGCCTTCTTCAAGCGCGAGCTTTGCTTCTTCGACAGTTCCGATATTTGCGTAAATGTGAAATTTTACGCCGTCTTTTGTCTGAGCTTCGATGTTGCGGAATTTTTCGAGCATAAGCCTGTGAGCTTTTTCTTCGTCGATTTTTTTCTGAAAATTCTCAAGGGAAGTATTGTCCGGATTTGCAAAAACTTCCGCATTGTTGCCGTCAACAACGACAGTTTCGCCGTTTTCGATTTGAGAGGCAATGTTCTCCAATGCAAAAACAGCAGGAATTCCGTAATTTCGTGCCAAAATTCCAACGTGGCTTGAAATTCCGCCTTCGGTCAGCGCAAGACCGGCAATTTTTCGTTTTGAAAGAATGATTGTGTCGCTCGGATTTAATTGAGTTGCAACAATTACAGCTCCATTTGGAACGGTTTCGATGTTAAAAGGATGAAAGTCCAGCATATCGTCCAAAACTTTTCCAAAAATGTCATAAATATCCAGGGCGCGTTCTGCCAGATAGTCGTTTCCGCTTGAGCGAAGCTGTTTTGCGTATTTTGCTGTCTGGCGGTCGAGAACGAATTCAATATTGAGCGAATGTGAATAAAACGCTTTTTTTAGTTCTTTGATGAATTCAGGATCATTTAGCATTAAAAAATAAGTTTCGTAAAGTTGATTTTGAATTTTATTGTCTTTAGATTCGGTGATTTTTTTAGAAATATCTGTCGAAACATTTGCAAGCGATTTTTCAAAACGAGCCCATTGCTGGTTGTGGTCAGATTCTTCTATTTTTTTGCGCGGAATAACTCTCTTGACGGTTTCAGGAACAACAAAAGCCTTGCCAATGCCAATTCCAGACGAAGCCGAAGCACCTAAAAAAACGTTCATAACTGTATTTTAACTTTCGGGATAAAGCCTGTCAAATGACGTTTTTCCGGCAATTGCGGCAAAAAACTTTTTGAATAAAAAAATGCTGAATGCAATTTTGTCCGGAAAAAACTAGCCCGTGCCGGAGCAGCGCGAAGCGTCCGGCCTTGGCGGATGGAGCGAAAAGCGGAACTGCGCAGTGGACGGATTGACGGCGGTTTGCGCTCCAAAAACATTAGAAGAAACCTTAAAATCTCGACAGCGGCGGGGAATTTTTGGTATACTTTTCTATATTTTAATTATTTTGCGCTGCATTTTTGTGGCGACGGAGTTTTTTAATGGCCGATAAAGATTTGTGCCCTTGTGGTTCTGGTAAAACTTACGCTGAATGTTGTGAGCCTATTATTAAAGGAAGCAAAGACGCTCCCACTGCTGAAAGTTTGATGCGCGCCCGCTATGCTTCTTACGTAAAGCACGAAATTGACTTTATTATTAATTCTTGCGAAGAAGGCGAAAAAATTGCTGAAATTGACCGCAAGGCTACTGAACAGTGGTCAAAAGAATCTACATGGCACGGTTTAAAAATTCTTAACACTCAGAAAGGTCAGGAAGCTGATGACGAGGGTCTTGTAGAATTTGAAGCATCTTATACTGACAAAAATCATTTGAACGAAATTCATCACGAAAATGCTTACTTTAAAAAAGTGAATGGAAAATGGCTTTACGAAGTAGGCGATGTAAAACCTATGACGGTGGTCCGCGAAGGAAAAAAAATCGGCCGCAATGACCCTTGTCCATGCGGAAGTGGAAAAAAATATAAGAAATGTTGCGGCCGCTAAAAGGAATGTCCCAAAAGTATTTTTTCTGCTATTTTCGGGCTTGTCTGAAAATCTAAATATTTACAATCATTTAGAGATTGTTAGCCGAGTTTTTTTCAGAAACATCGCAGCGTCAAGCACGGCAATGGCATTTAGAGCTTATTGGGCGGTTCTTTTGTCGTAGAAGGAAGATAGAATGGCACAGATTGTTACGGGTTTTCATGCGATTGAAGAAAAAGTTCGCCGTGCTCTTGACAGCGGAAAAATCGACGGGCTTTCTCTTCAGCTTGCAAAGACTGGCCCGCGCATAAAAAAAATTCTCGAAAGCGCAAAAAAAGCCGGAATTCCGGTTATAAATACCGACAAAAATGCTCTCGACTCGCTGGTAAAAGTTTTGCCGGAAGTTGCGCGTGATCATCGTGGAATCGTAATGGTTGTCGAAGGCGCTTCTGAAAAAGCTGAAAATGATGTTGATTTTGACAGCTGGATTGCTTCTTCAAAAGCCCTGGAAAATGAAAAACAGACTGTAATTGTTTTGGACAGTGTAACCGATCCGCACAATGTTGGCGCAATAATTCGTTCCTGCGACCAGTTTGGTGCAAGTCTTGTCGTAATGCCTGCCCGTCACAGCGCAAACGATTTTTCTGATAACGAAATTATCGCCCGTTCTTCTGCTGGCGCCAGTGCTTACGTTCCTGTCAGCGTTGTAACAAATCTTGTCCGTGCGGTTCAGCAGTTAAAAGACGCTGGATTTTGGGTTTACGGGGCAGATGCTGGCGGAGAAAATATTACAAAATTAAATTTTCCTGCAAAAACCTGCATTGTAATGGGAAGCGAGGGAAAAGGAATTGCACGTCTTTTGGAAGAGCAGTGCGATTCAGTTGTTTCGATTCCAACTTGCGGAAAAATTGACAGTCTGAATGTTTCTGTTGCGGCTGGCGTGCTTTTGTATGAAGTTTATCGTCAGAAAATTTAATAAAATGTTTTTGCGTTAAAAAGAAACTGCATTATAATAAGATAAATATGAGGCCTAACTTTTTATTTGAAGACGAAAAATCTTCCGACAGCCTTACAAAGCTTTATACGCGGGATGTAGTCGTTGATTACGTAAATTTTATGGTTGCAGAGGGAATCCCGTTTTCTCTTGCAATCGTAGATATTGATAATTTTAAATACGTAAACGACACTTACGGGCATATTACAGGCGACAAAGTTCTGATTGAAGTTGCAGAAAGAATTAAAAAAGTTATTGAAGGTAAAGGTTTTGTAGGACGCTTTGGCGGAGATGAATTTTTAATTGTTTTTCCAGAAATAACCGATTATAAGGAAGTTTGGGAAAATGCCCACAAGCTCATGAATTTTATGAATTCAAACGAAATCAAGGATTTTCTTGGGCTTTATGTGACAATAACTATGGGGATAAGCCGCTTTCCTGAAGATGATTCAACTTACGAAGGCTTGCTGGAAACTGCCGACAAGGCTTTGTATCGCGGAAAAAACAAAGGCAGAAACTGTTTTATAATCTATCTGCCGGAAAAACACGCAAATATTGAACTGAAAACCGAAAAAGATCGCTCGCAAAGCTCAATGTATCTGCATTTTAACGTGTTTAGAATGCTTACGAAAATTGAAAAACTGGATACAGGCATAAAAATGCTCTTTAATTTTTTGAGTTCGTACTTTATGGCTGATCATATTTGTATTCAAAAAGGCGATAAAATCTATTTTGAAAAAGTTCATAAGCTGTCGCGCACAAAGGATTTTTTGCCGATTGACTTGTCGCTTGTTGACCACGCAATGAACGCTCCGGCGGATTTTTTTTATGTTAATCAGCTTGAAGCTCTAAATTCGTCTAATCAAACCGAACTTGCCAGCCAGTATTCTGCTCAGCGGATAAAGGCGGCTTTTGCCTGCAAAATTGCAAAGGCGGAAGATGGAGAGCTTGTTATTCTTCGTGTTGACTCGACCATAAAGCGAATTTGGCAGCACGGCGAAATGGACATTTACATTACGACAGCTAAAGTTTTGGAAATGCTCTATAACAGCGGCAGATTTGTTTTGGAATAATTTAGTTTGTTGAATGTCAAATTTTGAAAAGAATAACAGGTTTTTGTTGACGTAAATCATGCTTTAAAAATAGAGTCCAAACAGAATGTCTGCAAGATTTACGTCTGTTTGCCGGATTAGTAGGCTGGGTTTTAGTTTAAAAATTTTTTTACTGTTTCGGCGATTTTGTCGTCCTTGCAGTCTTTGAAGAAGAGGTCGCTGAATTTTTCGCCGGCAAATGCTCCTTTTACGAGTTCTTTGTCGAGAGATTCGAGAATTTCTGTAAATGGCTTGAATGCGGCTTCGCGCACGCCGTCAAGAATTTTTTTGTTGCGCTGTTCTGGAACTGCGCGTTCTTTTGGATAACCGCCGCCGAAATTTTCTGAAAAAAGTTTTTCAAAAATATATTCGAGATTTAAATCTCCGCCCCAGCCAAAACCGAGCGCAAATGGAAGTGAAATTGCGTTTCCGTCGTTAATTTGTGCAAAAGTGTAGGCATCGAGAGGGCTTGCAACGTGTCCGCAGATTACGCCAGGAAAACTGTTAAGCGCGAGCATTGCTCCTTCGCCAGTGCCACATCCTGTTACGACAAAATCAGCTGCCTTTGAGTTGAGGAGTGTTGCTGCCAGAATTCCGTTTTGAACGTAAGTGAGCTGTGCTTTGTCGTCTGCACTGTACATTCCGTAGTTTACAACTTCAAAACCATGTGCGTCGGCAACTTTTTTGAGCGCATTAAAAATAACTGCGTTTTTTGCAGCCTGAGAATTTTCGTTGATAAGAGCAATTTTCATATTGAACCTCACAATTTTTTTATAACAGATTGAGTCTAACAAAAAAAATGAAAAATTTCATCAATGGAATTGGAATTTTGTAATTTTAATTTTGCGGCAAGGATTGGAGCAGCGCGAAGCGTCCGGCTTTTGCCGGATGTAGCGAAGAGCGGAACTGCGGAAAGCCTGGTTTTTGCAAAGCAAAAAGCCGCCCTTATTTTAGAAATTTTTCTTTTATCTGCTCGATATTTTCGCATTTTAGCTCCTTGGCGAGGGCAAATTCTTGTTCGGCAAGGTCATTTTGGCCGTTTTTTAAGTATGCGACTCCGAGATATGCGTGGATTACGGCGATTTTCGGCGCGAACTCTGCGCCTTTTTTAAGGCTTTCGATTGATTTTTCGAGGGAGTTTCCTTCTTCGAGGTAGAGCATGCCCAGACTTGCCCATCCTTCGCCTTTTTGTTCGTTCATTTTGATGGCGTTTTTGTAGGCTTCTTCGGCTTTTTGGTAATTTTTTAAGGTTTGCCAGTCCATTCCGAGTGTAACGTAATTCCGGTAATCCGGTTTTTTTTCGAGTGATTTTTCCATCCAGATTGCCGCGTTCTCAAAATCCTCTTTAGCTGAATAAATGTTTGAAATAAAGGCAAAAATCAATTCATCGGAATAGCGGGTCTGTTTTTCGAGAGCTTCGTTAAAAAGTTCGAGCGCCTGGTCATATTTTCCGGCTCCGTAAGCGGTGACTGCCTGCTGTACGCTTGAATCTCCAGGCTTTGTGCACGAAAAAAATAAAACAGGACTAAAAAGAATAGCGCTTGAAATAAAAATTTTTCTTAATTTTTTTAACATAAGGTAAGAATAACAGTTTTGCAATTGTAAAATCAACATCGGCACTTTATAATTGAATGAAATGACTAATTTGTTACCAATTGCCAGCGGAAAAGGTGGTGTCGGAAAAAGTTCCTATGCTGTAAACCTTGCGACAGTTCTGGCTCAAAAAGGAAAAAATGTTATTCTTGCGGATTTGGATTTTGGCGGAGCGAATTTGCATACTTTGCTCGGCTTAAAAAACAATCGCGCCGGTCTTGGCAATTTTATTTATCGTCAGACTGAAGATTTTTCTTCTCTTTTGCAAGAAACGCAGATTCCCGGTTTGAAGTTTATTGCGGGCGACTGTATGTATCCAGGAACTGCAAATATGGACAATTCGTCAAAACGCAGGATCATAAAGGCTCTTAACGCTCAGGAAGCAGATTATGTAATTTTGGATTTGGGAGCTGGAACAACTTATAACACTCTGGACTTTTTTCTGCTCACATATAATTCGCTTTTGGTAACAACGCCCGAATTGACTTCGATTTTGAATGCGTACAGTTTTTTGAAGGCGGCGGTTTTCCGGTTCTTTATGAGGCAGTTTAAGGCAAAGAGTCCGGAAAGGGAATTTATAAACGGGTATTTGAAAAGTGCGGAAACTGGCAGCGATGCGGATTTTGTTGAACTTGTCAAAAAAATCTGCAAAAATTTTCCAGAGACCGGAAAATCTGCAAAAACAGAGCTTTTAAAATATAGACCGCAAGTTATATTCAACCAAGGACAAAATTCTGCCGATTTAGAAATGGCAAAGAGATTGCGTTCGCTTATTCAAAAAAAACTTGGCATAAATATGGATTTTGTCGGTTTTTTGCCAAAAGACGAACAGGTGAGTTTTTCAGTTGCCTTGAGAAAGCCTCTGGCACTTGCAAATCCGGGTTCTGGTTTTGTGAGGGGAATTGAAACTTCTGCGGAAAGAATTATGATTCACTCTTACAGATACAACGAACTCAACGGTTTTGAGGCAGATGATATTTCGAAAGATAAGGATTTAAAGATTCTTGATAAAGAATTTACGGCTGCATCGGCAGAAAAATAGATGCTGACGCGGTAATTTTAATGGGAGCAAAACAAATGGATTTACAGCTTATTTTAGATTCAGTAAAAGAAACCAGCGATTTATCTCAAAAATATTTTTTGGATTTGGGAAATTTATTTCCATCGCTTTTGAATAAAGAAATAAGCCCTTCGCTTAGAAATTTACAGGCGGTTATTAAAGAATTAAGCGAAAATAACGAAAAATCGACTGCGGCAGAAAAAGAAGTTTTTAGCAATTCACAAGATAAATACAAACCTTTTCTCGACCAGCTCAACAGCAAAATCGAAACTCTCTCGGAGCTCGACAAATTTATTGCCGGCGTAAAAGAAGATTCTGAACAAATGGAGCTTATTGCCTTGAATGCAATGGTAATTTCGATAAAATCAGGCGAAAAAGGCCAGGCATTCAGCCGTATTACGGAAAATTTGCAGCGTCTTTCTAACGATATGTTCCAGTATTCTGACCAGCTTTTGGCGGAAGAAAAACAGCTTATTGAACACATAAATAAACTTAAGGATATTTTTTCTGGAATTTTGGCTTCGCAGGAAAATGTTTCGACAAGCGGAAACGCAGGTTCTCAGAAAATTGAGTCAATCATCAGTTCGATTTCTGCTCCTCTTTCGGCAATGGACGGCGACATTGAGTTGATTTATCCTCCGATTCAGAAAGCGATGGAAAATTTGCAGCTTCAGGATATTATTCGCCAGGGACTTGAACACGTGACAGCCTGCCTTAAGGAAGTAAAAACTCAGACAGAAGTTCCTGGAAGCGATGAAGAACTTGATTCGGTTTGCTTTAACATTGCGCTTTATGAACTTTGCGTCGATGTTTTGAGCGATATTATAAATTATGTTTCTAAAGGCTTTGTCGAGTTTGACGAAAAATGGAACGATGTAACAGAAAAACTTGAATCAATTAAATCTCAAAAAAATAATTTTTCGGCCCGTTTTTTGGACGAAACTTCTGGAAGCGAAGAAAATATTGCAGCTCGCCTTTCTGCGGTAATCGGCAGGTTTAAGGAGATGATGGACGGTTTTAACAGTTATCATCTTGTTCAGAAAGATTTGCTCCACGTAACTCAGAGCATAAACGAAAAAGCTCGCACAATGTACACGGTTTTTGGAAATCTTCGCCCTGTTATGAGCAGACTGCATCACGTGCGCATTTTGCAGCAGATTGAAGTTGCAAAAAACGAAGCGATAAAACAGGTAAAAGATTCTGTAACGGACATGGACAACTTGATTAACTCTTCAAACTTGTCTCTCGATTCTATGGAAAAACTTTTGTCTGTATTTATTCACGAAGCATCGAATCTTCTTGTTGAATTTAACAATTCTATTACAAAAGACAATCAGAGCATGATGGATTTGCGCAAAGAAAAAACTGAGTTTTTTGATGAGCTTCAGATTACACAGAAAAACCTTTACGAAATAATCGCTCATTTTGATGTTTTCCCTGAAGGTTTTGACGAAAAATGCAGACTCGTGGCGGAAGATCTTTCTGGAATAAACAATCTGAACCTTAAATTAAAAAAATGCCGCGACGATTTGTCTGAGCAGGTAAAAGAGCTTTCGTCTGTGCGTTCAAGACTTTTTGCAGCGAAAAATATTTCTGAATGGAACATAAAAAATTCAAAATTTAGCGAAATTATAAATCATTTTACGATTACGGCTCATAAAGAAGCAGCCGGAAAGATCGGCGGTTTTGAAATTGAACATGGAGCAGAGCAGGGAGAAATCACTTTCTTCTAATTTTTTACATGAACCGCTATTTTGACCTTCATTTTAATAGAAATATTGTTACTCTTTATCCTGGAGAATATTGGTCTTCGACAGGCCCTGAGATGATCTCCACTGTTTTGGGGTCATGTGTAAGCATTGCCCTTTTTGATCCGATTGCAAAAGTCGGCGGAATGAATCATTTTATGCTTGCAAGGGACACTAATTTGGATATTGACGGTTCTCAGGACAGACGTTTGGGCCGTTTTGGAGAATACGCAGTTGAGATGCTTGTTGCCGACATGGAAAAAAAAGGCGCATTGTTAAAAAGATGCTTTGCAAAAGTATTTGGCGGAGGAAATATATTTAATTCTTCTGAGCCTCAGAGCGGAAGATCTCTTGTCGGGGCTGCAAATATTGATTTTGCATTCGAATATTTAAAATCTCACAACGTTGAGATAAAAAGTTCTGACACTGGCGGAAATTTGCCACGGAAGATTTTTTTTGATCCGGTTAACTCAAAAGTATTTTTAAAGCACATAGATTCGCACAATCCGGACGATGAGGATTTCATAAAATCTAAAGAGCAAAAATATCTGGAATACCTTGCAGAATTAAACCGTCTTGCAAAAGGCTTGTAAAATTTTAAAGCTAAAAATTAGCTTTTTTAGAAACTTCTTCAAATGCTTTTTCGACATCGGCCTCGATATATGAAAGAATTTTTTCTGGATTTAAAATCAAAATAAAAGATTCTTCACGGCGCGCAACCGATTTTACAAAATCCTGCCCTTCTTTTATTCCATAGTCTTTTGAGTCGGCTTGAATTATGTTGAGCCGGCTCACGACATCAACTTTGTCGGCGAGAATTCCAAGCAAGACCGGTTTTTCGTTTTTTTGAGGAATTTCCATTATGATTACCTGAGTTCCCGTTAAATCGTCAGAAACTTCAAGACCAAATAACTTACGCAAATCGGCAATTGAAACCACTCCGCCACGCACATTCATCACGCCTTTTAAGTAAGGCAAGGAATTTGGAATTGGAGTGATTGTTTCAAATTCAAAAACTTCTTTTACATACTTGACTGGAAGAGAAAACATTTCATCTTTTAAATTGAACGAAAAAAACGATTCTGTAGAAAAATGACTTTCATTCATAATTTGACGTCTCCTAAAACTGACGATAGAATTATTATACAAGAAAATTTGCAAAATTTGAAATTTTTAGAATTCTCTTGTAAATGATAGAAATTGCTTTGGGGAGCTTAGTTTGGCTGCAAAAAAAGAAAAAAAATCAAATATTATAAAATGGACGGAAACCGCCGGAATTGAATCTGCTGAGAAGCTAAAGATCGAACTGCAAAAAGCGATAGACGAAAATCCGCTTGTTTTTATTGATTTAAGTGAGCTTGAAGATATTGATCTTTCGGGAATTCAATTGATTTTGGCCGCAAAAAAAGAAGCTGATGCCAAGAAGAAAAAATTTTTGTTAAAGGACAATATTCCTCCTGCAATTTTAGAATACGTTTGTGGCTGCGGAGTTTCTTTTGAAGATTTAATCGACAAAACAGAATCAAAATCGGAGGAGAGTAAAAATGCTTGAACAAATCAGCTCAGTTTTTCTTGAAGAGGCAAATGAACTTTTGGACAATCTCGAAGAACAGCTTTTGACGCTTGAGGAAAATCCTGCCGATTCAGAAACAATAAGCGCTGTTTTTAGGGCGATGCACACAATAAAAGGCTCATCGGCAATGTTCGGATTTAATTCAATTTCTGAATTTACGCACGAAGCCGAGTCCGCAATGGATCAGGTTCGAAACGGGATTGTTCCTGTTTCAAATGAACTTATAGATTTGCTGCTCAAAGCTCGCGATCATATTCGCTTTATGCTCGATGCCGGTCAGGAAATTACGCCGGAAATCATGCAGACCTCGCAAACTTTAATTCTTGCTTTTAAAACTTACGTTGCTAGAAATGGCGGAACTGTTTCAGAAGATGCGGCAAATTTGACCGGAAATCCTTCCCAAAAGCAAAATCCTGCCGCAAAACCAAAAGAACCGGATTCGACTTACCGAATAAAATTTAGACCAAGCAAAAAAGTTATGCAGAACGGAACTCGCCCTGAGCTTTTGGTCAAAGAACTTTCAGAAATGGGAAATGCGACTGTCGTTTCTTTTTATGATTCTTTGCCGGAACTTTCAAAGCTTAACGCAGAAGAATGTTATTTTTCGTGGGATATAATTCTTACGACACAAAAAACGGAAAATGATATTAAAGATGTTTTTATTTTTTTGGACAATGAATCTTCATTCACCGTCGAAAAAATCGAATTGAATCCGGGTGAAAATCACAGAATTGGTGAAATTCTCATTGACCGAAACGATGTTTCTAAAAACCAGATTGATTCGGTTATGCAGGAACACAAGCAGCTTGGGCAGATTCTCGTAGAAAAGCAGCTTGTTTCTAACCAGCAGATTAAGTCGGCTTTGGCAGAACAGCAGCATTTTAAGGCAATGAACGGCGAAAATCCTGTGTCAGGCTCATCGCCTTCTCAGAGTTCAATTCGTGTAAGTTCTGAAAAACTGGATTCTCTCGTAGATTTAATTGGCGAACTTGTAACTTTTAATGCGCGTCTTGAGCAGCTTGCAATAGAAAAAGATTTGCCTGTTTTAAAAAATTTGAGCGAGCAGAGCTCGCGGCTTGCGGTTTCTTTGCGAGACACTTCCCTCGAGATTCGGATGCTGCCAATTGGAACGCTCTTTACAAGATTCCGCCGCACTGTTCGTGATCTTGCTGAACAGCTCGGAAAACAGATTGATTTGGTTATTGAAGGAGCAGAAACTGAACTTGATAAGACTGTTGTTGAAAAACTCAACGATCCGCTTCTTCATTTAATCCGAAATTCTGTAGACCACGGAATTGAACTTCCTGTTGAGAGAATTGCAAACAAAAAAAATCCTAAGGGAACTGTAACTCTTTCAGCAAAACATCAGACTGGAGCGGTAGTAATTACTATTTCTGACGATGGAAAAGGCCTGGATAAAGAGGCGATCAGAAAAAAAGCAATAGAAAAAAAATTGATTTCGGAAGAGGAGAAAATCTCTGAATCGGAAATTTTTCATCTTATTTTTCAGCCGGGATTTTCGACTGCAAAACAGGTTTCAAATATTTCAGGCCGTGGCGTCGGCCTTGATGTTGTAAAAAAAGACGTGCTCTCGCTTGGAGGCTCAGTTTCGATTGAGTCAAAACCGAACAAAGGCACAAGTTTTATTCTAAAAATTCCGCTTACGCTTGCAATTATCGACGGAATGCTCACTCAAGTAGGAAACACAAAGTATATAATTCCTGTAAGTACGATTTCTGAATGTCTTTTTTTTGAACAGACTGGCAAAAAAGCCGAAACTCTTTTTCCTCATACGCTTGTTCACGGAAAAGACATTCCTTGCATTGATTTGCGGAAATTTTTTAAGATTCCAGAATCATATTTAAAGAAGAAAGAAGTTGTTACAATAAATTCTCAAGAAGGGCAGGTCGGAATTATTGTCGATAAAATTTTGGGGAGTCATCAGACCGTAATCAAGCCTCTTGGAAAACTTTACCAGAATTGTCTTGGCATAAGCAATTCGACAATTTTGGGAGATGGTTCTGTAGCTCTAATTCTCGATGTCTATAAATTGGCTGATTTAGTCAATTCAAAAGAAACAGGAAAAAAATAATGTGCGAAATTGGATTTTTTGCTCCTGCAGAGCTGACAGATTCTCAGTTTCATAAACTTTCCAAATTTATTCATACAAATGTTGGAATAAAAATGCCGGACGAAAAACGGCTTATGGTTCAGTCCCGCCTTGCAAGCCGCTTAAAAAGCCTAAAAATGAACAATTTTGACGACTATTTAAAATTTGCTTTTTCAAACACTCCGGAAGGAAATGAAGAAATTGCTCTTATGATAAATGCGGTTACGACGAACCTGACAAATTTTTTTAGGGAAAATGTGCATTTTGAGTATTTAACCAATGTTGTTCTTCCAGAACTTGCACAAAAAAATGAAAAAAAAATTGAACTTTGGTCGGCGGGATGTTCAAGCGGACAGGAACCTTACACGCTTTCTATTGTTTTGCAGGAGTTTATGAGAAAAAATCCAGGCAAAATAGAAGATTATTCAATTCTTGCAACGGATATTTCGTCAAAAGTTTTGGATAAGGCGCTTGATGCGGTTTATCCGATGTCGGAAGTAGAAAGTTTGAGCTATGACTTAAAAAAACGATATTTTTTTAAAAGCAAAGATTTAACAAATCCTTGCGTGCGTTTAAAACCGCAAATTCGTGAAAAAGTTGTTTTTGAAAGGCTGAATTTTATGGATTCGGTTTATCCAAAAACCACTCAAAAAAATGCGATTTTCTGCCGGAATGTGTTGATTTATTTTGACAAAGCAACTCAGGAGAGCGTAATCCGCAAACTTTTGCAGCATTTAGTTCCGGGAGGATACTTATTTCTCGGACATTCGGAGACGGTTTTCGGAATGGAGTTGCCGTTAAAAACGGTTGGACCGACAATTTTTAAAAAAGAGTAAAAAAAGTAAAAATAGGCGGGCTTAAATTCGGTTTTGTGAATAAGCGCAGAATTTGAATTTTTTCCTGACAAAAAACGGACAAAAAAAATGATTATAAAAGTTTTGGTAATTGACGATTCTTCGCTCGTAAGACAGACCTTGTCGCAGGTTCTTGAAACAGATCCAGAAATTCATGTAATTGGAACAGCTACTGATCCGATTGTTGCTGTTCACATGCTTCAAAATGAACGCCCAGACGTAATTATTTCCGACATTGAAATGGCCCGGATGGACGGACTTACTTTTTTGCGAAAGATGAATGAAACAATTGACCCGATCCCAATCGTAATCTGTTCTGCACTCGTAAAAAATAATTCTCCGGAAGAGTTAAAGGCCTATGATCTAGGTGCATGCGAAGTTATTTTAAAGCCGTCTTTTCAAACAAAACAGTTTCTCGAAGAGTCAAAAATTCGTCTTTGCGATGCGGTAAAATCTGCATACAGCTGCACTGGAAAAATCAAGCAGCTGATTCCTTCTCAGGCGATGTCACATTCTTCTGCTGTAAAAAAATCATCTGTTCAAAAAAACGAGGAAGTTTTTAACCTTGCAGAAAACGACATTCAAAGGCGGTCTGTTGAACCGAAGTATACTGCCGATGTTATTATGAAAAAGCCTGATATTCAGATTGCAAATTCTCTCGGAGTTTCTGAGCCAGTTGTCGTGGTTGGCGCAAGTACAGGCGGAACTGAGGCTTTAAAAGACTTTTTGGGCGCTTTGCCGGAAGATTGTCCTGGAATGGTCGTTGTTCAGCATATGCCAGAGCACTTTACACAGGCTTTTGCCGAAAGATTGGACAGACTTTCAAAAGTCACCGTAAAAGAAGCTGCAAACGGCGATGTTGTAAAAGTTGGAACGGTTTTGATTGCTCCAGGAAACAGTCATCTGCTTTTAAAGAGAGAAGGAAATTCATACTTTGTTGAAATAAAAGATGGTCCCCTTGTAACAAGGCACAGGCCTTCTGTCGATGTTCTTTTTCGTTCTGCTGCGCGATATGCCGGAAAAAATGCAATCGGCGTAATAATGACCGGAATGGGAGACGATGGTTCTCACGGAATGAAGGAAATGCACGACGCCGGAGCCTACAATATTGCCCAGGACGAAAAAACAAGCATTGTCTGGGGAATGCCGGGCGAAGCCGTAAAAGCCGGAGCCGTCGATAAAGTGCTGCCTTTGGACAAAATCGCGGAAGAAGTCTGCACAAAAGCAAAAATTATGCATATGAATTTTAATCATATAAAAACGTGTTATTAAAACAGAAAATGAGTAATTAAATGGTAGAATGTAAATAAGTTTGTATTGCAACTTAAGGAGATGAACTAAATATGTCGAAAAAAATTCTTGCAGTTGATGATTCTGTTTCTATAAGGAAGAGTATTTCTTTTATTTTGGGTCAGGAAGGCTATGAAATTGTAGAAGCCGAGGATGGAGTTGACGGACTGGCAAAAGCAAAGGCTGATAAATTCAATTTAATCATCACAGATATAAATATGCCGAATATGGACGGAATTGAGTTTACAAAAGAACTCAGAAATACCAACGGTTATAAATTTACGCCGATAATCGCCCTTACAACAGAAAATCAATCGTCGAAAATGGAAGAAGGCAAGGCTGCAGGAGCTACAGGCTGGATTGTAAAGCCATTTACTTCAGAAAAACTTATTGCCATAGTCAAAAAAATAATCGGATAGAAAATGTCTTTTAGTGAGAGGTCTTTATGAAAAGTATTCGCCATGCAGTTACCGGATTTGTAGCACTTGTTTCAGTATTTTTAGGAATTTCGTTAGCTGGAATTTCAATATTTTTTGCCAGCGATGCAGTAGATATTACATCAAATCATGGAATAAGCGCTCTTATTTATACGACAAAAGAACTTATAGTTGAAGAAATTCAAGCAAATCTTGATGTTGTAAAGGCTCTTGCAACCCGCGAAGATTTACGCTCAAACCTCTCTATAAGGGAAAAAGCTCTTATTTTAAAAGGTTCTGAAAAGAATTTTTCTGGAGCAAATTATTTTGTTTTGGCAGACAAGGATGGACACGGATATACATCGAACGGAAACAGATGCGAGATTAGTGAACGCGAGTATTTTAAACAGGCTATAAACGGAAAGCCTTCAGTTGACGGTCCTGTAATTGCAAAAACGACGGGCGCGCTTGCGCTTTATTTTGCAGTTCCTCTGCGTGACGAAAAAGACAATATTTCTGGAATTCTTGCAATGAAGACAGATACAAGTCTTTTGGACGAGTTTACGGAAGATATGGATTTTGTTAAGGGGACAGAATCTTTTATAATCAACAGAAAAGACGGAATTTTGATTGCAAATACCATTGCGGCCGCAAAAGGCAGCAACTCAACTTTCGAAGCGCTTTCAGTGGAAAATAACATTTTTAAAAGTCTTGCCACTATTAGCAAAAAGATGATGAATGGTGAATCTGATATTGAAAAAATAAAATTTCACGGCCAAAAGTATTACACCGCTTACTCTTCAATTGGAGATGAAAAAATTTCGACAGACTGGGCATTTTCAATTATGGTTCCAGAAAAAGCGTTTATGAGTTCCGTTGATATGATGAAAATCCTTATGTTTGTAGTAACTCTGATTTTTGTTGTAGGTTCAGTGGTTATTTCATGGATTTACGCCTCATCAATTTCAAAACCGCTCAATAGCATACGTGATGCGCTTGCAAGCATTTCGAACGGAGATCTTGTTATAAAGGAAAAAGATTTAAAGCTTGTTGAAAAACTCAGAAAGCGTAAAGATGAACTTTGTGATATGAGCATTGCGCTTTCGAACATGGTTACCTCGCTTATAAAAACTATTCAGTCTGTGCGCGAAGCCGCAATGAACGTTCGTGCAGGCGGTGAACAGCTTTCTTCTTCGAGCCAGGCTGTTTCTTCCGGGGCAAGTGAACAGGCCGCTTCTACTGAAGAAATGAGCGCAACAATGGAGCAGATGACGAGCAATATTCGTCAGACGGCTGATAACGCGACAAAAACAAGCCAAATTGCCGCAAAAACGAATGCAGACAGTGAGGCTGGAGGTCTTGCCGTAAACGAGGCTGTAGAAGCTGTAAAAACAATTTCTGAAAAAATCGGGGTAATCGAAGACATTGCCGGACAGACAAATATGCTTGCTCTTAACGCTGCAATTGAAGCTGCTAGAGCAGGAGATGCTGGAAAAGGCTTTGCGGTTGTTGCAAGCGAGGTTAGAAAGCTTGCAGAACGCACACAGGCATCTGCCGCAGAAATCAGTAAAATTTCTGTTCATACTTTGGCAACTGCAGAAAACGCAGGAAAAATGATTGGCGGGCTGGTTCCTTCAATCGAAGAAACTTCAATGCTTATTCAGGAAATTGCTACAGCAAGCCGTGAGCAGGATAACGGAGCGCAGCAGGTTTCTACGGCAATTGTTCAGCTTGACAGCGTTGTTCAGCAAAATGCAAGTGCTGCCGAAGAAATGGCTGCTATGGCGGAAGAACTCAGTTCTGAAGCGCATAAACTTGTTCAGACGATTGCATTCTTTAAAACTCCGGACGAGTTTAATCAAAATGTGGCAGAAACCGAAGAAATACTTAAAAATTCTGTAGAAAAAACGGAAGAGCAAAAAAAACAGAAAAAGGAAGACAAAACTGAATTTGAAAATTCTGCTGAAAAAAAGGTAGTTGAAGAAAAAA
>NZ_DBJD01000029.1:42815-44415 GCF_002297065.1 Treponema sp. UBA785
GAAGAAAAAATTTCTGAAAAACCGAAAGACAATCCGATTTCGGGAACTGTTGTTCGAAAAACAACTGCCGATTTAATAAAAGACGCAGATTTTGAGGAATTTTAAACGCAGATGAAAAATTCATTTTTAACGTTTTTATTAGATTCAAATATTTGCGCAGTAGAAATTACAAATGTTCTCGAAGTTCTGAATTATGGAAATTTTACGATAATTCCTGGTGCAAAAAATTATATTGAAGGACTGATTTATTCTCGCGAGCAGGGAATTACGGTTATCAATTTGAGAAAAAAATTCGGCTTAAAAGAAAAAGAGCCGGACAAAAGTACTAAAATTATCGTTATTTCCGTAAAAAAAGAGGAAGAAGAGAGCGAAAAAATAACGCTTTATGGTTTGGTTGCAGACCAAGTTTTGGACGTGCAGAATCTTGAAGAAGATGATGATGTTGAGTCAAAATGCAAAAGTTCAATCCCTAAAGAAAATATTAAAAAAATCTTGAAATTCGAAGATAAAAATATTTTTATTCTTGGTCTTGAAGATTTGTAAATAATTTGTCAGAATTCAACGAGCGCTTTTTAAGGCGAAATAATTTTGTTAAATATGACGGCGTAATTTTATTGACCTTACAAAGTCATTTTTATATCTTTAAAGTAATAATTATTGGAGGCTATAAAAAAATGGCAAAAGCATTTGAAATGAAAGACTTTGACCTTACTGGCAAAGTAGCTTGGATTACAGGCGCTTCTTATGGCATCGGTTTTGCAATTGCAAAAGCATTCCATGCTGCTGGCGCAAAAATCGTTTTTAACGACCGTGGACAGGAACAGTTGGAAAAAGGTTTTGCAAACTACAAAGAAAACGGAATCAACGACGTACACGGATATATCTGCGATGTTACAAAAGAAGATCAGGTTATTGAAACTGTTAAAAAAATCGAAAAAGATGTTGGCGTTGTAGATATTCTTGTAAACAACGCTGGAATCATCAAGAGAATCCCGATGACAGAAATGTCTGCAGAGGACTTCCGCGCTGTAATCGATGTAGACCTTAACGCTCCATTCATCGTTTCAAAAGCAGTAATTCCTGGAATGATTAAAAAGGGACACGGAAAAATCATCAACATCTGTTCTATGATGTCTGAACTTGGACGCGAGACTGTATCTGCATACGCTGCTGCAAAGGGCGGACTTAAAATGCTCACAAAGAACATCTGTTCTGAGTACGGCGCAGACAACATCCAGTGCAACGGAATCGGACCTGGATACATTGCGACACCGCAGACAGCTCCTCTCCGCGAGAAGCAGCCTGACGGCTCACGCCATCCGTTCGACCAGTTCATCTGCGGACGCACACCGGCTGGACGCTGGCTTGACGCAGAGGAACTCGCAGGACCAGCTGTATTCTTGGCTTCTGACGCTTCAAACGCAGTAAACGGACACATCCTTTACGTAGACGGCGGAATCCTTGCATACATCGGAAAACAGCCTAAGTAAGCAGTAATGCAATAATTTGAAAAGCCCTTCGGTTTTGCAATCGAAGGGTTTTTTTATGAAAAATTTAAATGCAAAACAGATATTTTATGCGTTAGCGATTGCAGTGGTTG
>NZ_DBJD01000023.1:0-2781 GCF_002297065.1 Treponema sp. UBA785
TACCTCGTCCATTTTATGCCTCTTTATTTTATAAATCTTAAAACAATATCAAGAATTTGAAGAACTAAAATTGCTACCATTATTTTTTCTATTCTGCTCATTATTGACACTCCTGTATAATTTGACTATTTTAAAACCGCCCATAGATACTGCTAATATCTATGAACGGCGGAAAACTAAGCGTCTAACTTAGAAAAACTGGTCAAGAATGAACCTTAGAAGTTCCAGCAGAAAAGCCAGCATGGCGATTATTTCTGCTCTTGACCATTTTTTTTTCTTTTTTTGCTTCACATTCTTATTACCTCCTGATATTTATAATATAATGCGTTTTGATTATTATGTTAATACTTTTCAAGTAAAACTTTATAAAAAAATTAAAAAGAATGACTATATCTGCATGATAAGCATAAACGGCAAAACGCCACGGCTTGTAAATATAAACGGCTCTGTTCCTGCCGTTGTCAAAATCAACGGCCAGACTGTATGGGAGGACGCGTTCTCCATAGACTTCAAGGCGAACCTTTACTGGAGCTCAACGCTCCACAGCAGCGGGTGCTCCGACTGGTGGGTAGAGGACATACGGCTCTCGGGCTTTGCAGTCACCGCAAGGCACTATTTTGAGCGCCTGTATCTGGATTCGATAAAACTTCGTTCTTTCTATTATGACAGCAAAGGAAATATTCAAGATGAATATGAAGAGAGCCTTGAATACTCAGACCACGAGCTTAAGTCCGGGCAGACTTATAATATTGACCAGTTCTTCTATTTCGGCGAGACCGACATTAATGTCAGCGTTGATTTTTATTTTCACGCGGCGGGAAAGCATAAAATAAAAAAAACAGTCAGCGTCTCCGCCGATACAGACGGCATGGACAGGGAGAGCGACCCTGTCCTGCATACGGTGTATTCAGACAAGATAAGCGCATTCACTGAATGGGAGATAGCCACCATAAACGCAAAATAGGAGACATAAAAAATGATAGAGGCGATTGAGAACCTGGACGAATTCAAGGGCGTCATAAAGTGGCGCGTAACGCACAACTGCAATTTTTCCTGCTCATACTGCATCCAGAGGTACTGCCAGGACCAGCCGGACATCTGGGGAACATTGGAGGAGGACGAAAAAAGGAGCATCGCGGCAGCCCCGGACATCTCGCGGATTATGGACGAGATGAAGGCAGATAAAATCAAGCTCGACCTTGTAGGCGGAGAAGTCACGCTTTTCGACCTTGAGAATCTTCTTTCAAAGATAGCATCGCAAAAGCTGAAAAAAGTATACATAGTGACAAACTTTCACCGTCCGAAGGAATATTTTGAGAGCCTTGCGGAATACCTGAAAACAAGAAGCTGCGCGCTTGAGGTCTGCGCCTCCTGGCACAGCGAGTGCATCGACTTTGAAACTTACTCCTCAAAAATCCTCAGCCTGAAGGACACCGAAAACCTTACGATAAAATGCGAGAAAGTGAACACAGGCGACAATCCGGATGAAATCGGGAAGATAAAGGAATTCTGCGAGGCGAACAATATAAGCTACCTGATAGACATTGCGACAGATTTTTCAGCAAAGGCGGTGAACAGAAGAATACGCGGAGAATTGAAGACGAGCTTCAAGAAGCCTCATCCGCGCTTTATGCTTTACAAGGACGACGGAACGCAGGAGGAGTGCTGGAGCCAGAACGCGCTGATCACAGGGCAGGTGGCGGGAACAGAAAGCCAGATTACACAGCTGAAAGAGGGCTTTATGACAAAAGGCTGGTACTGCTCGCGGGACATAGACTATGTGTACGTTATGATTGACTATCACCACGGAATAGCCGGCGGAAAATGCAGGCAGAAAGAGCCGCTGGCGGATTTCCACATACAGGCAGAGCCCCACCAGTGCGAGTTCGCGTCGTGCAACTTCTGCGGAAAGATGAGCGTGGCGAAAGAAAAGGACAGGCTTATGGAGTTTTTGGAAAAATAAAAGCATTTATCAAAAATGAGTTGACAAGTAAACATATTTATAGTGTTATAAAAGCATCAAGTGAAACTTCCCGATAAGGAGCGTGAAAAGCGGGATGCTGAAAAAAGAAAAGCTGCTAAATGCCTTAGCAAAACTGATTACAGCAGTCGCAATGCTAATATCGGCAATAGCAGCACTCATCAACGCGCTTAAATAGCGCAAGGCTTGGCGGATAGACACCGCCCGCCTTTATTTAGTCTAAGTTTTTTTTATATCAAAGTCAATAATTTTTAAAGGAGGCAACGTATGTATTTTCTTGTAATCGGGTTTTTGGTTATTCTGGCAAATCTTTCGCTGATATTTTTTAAAAATGTCTTTCTGGCGGTTTTTTTAATCTTGCTTGCAGGCGCTGTTTTTTTCAGGAGAGGCAAAAATGGAAAATGAGGCAAAAGCCCGCGCTCCGCGCTCACGGGAGCGGGGAATGGGAAAAAACAACAAGGGCACAACACGCATGCTTTTTCAGGTAAGCTGCCAGCCGGAGGAGCGCGGGCGGATAAAGGAGCTTGCGGAAAAAGCCGGCAAGACAACAAGCAAATTCCTGGTGGATTTGGCGCTCGGAAGAAGCTGAAGACCACAAAAAAAATGTCACACTGACCCTCCGCTTTTTTTTTATTTAGCTTTTAAGTGTGACATAAAAGTGTGACATTTTATGTTACAAATTCATGTCACACTTGGCGGTTAAAAAAAATTGATTTAACGGCTTGTTTTTACTAATTTTATATGCTATAAAGAATTAACGTTTATGTTATGCGCATTTTTGTAGCTCAGTTGGATTAGAG
>NZ_DBJD01000023.1:2920-8345 GCF_002297065.1 Treponema sp. UBA785
TTTTTTTTTATTGATTTTTCACAGGCTCTTTTATTTTTAAGTGCTTCCAGTATGCTTCGTCTTCTTGTCCGATTCTCCAAAAACTCAGGGCTCTTATTTCATTTTCTGCGTACATTTTTGTCCGGACAAAAAGGGATGTCTCATCGTCGTAAAAAGCCGTTATATTCAGTTTTTTTGTAATTGTAAAACTTGGAATTCCATATTCATCGCGTTTGTGGTTTTTTATCTTGTTTTCTTCGATTATTTTTTGCAGTGTCGGGTAAATGTATGCCTTTCCGCCGAGAGTATCATCTCTCCAGGCTCTTCCGTAGAACGAAAGCCCCATTACAAGTTTTTCTGGAGGAATTTGGCTTTTTGCATAGTCTGAAATTTTTTTGCACCAGCCAGTGCTTGCTATCGGCCCCGGCTTGCTTGTGGACCAGTGCTCATCGTAGGCCATTATGATGATTTTATCCGCAACCTTTGCAAGTTTTTCATAATTATAGGCGTCTTTTGAAAGAGTTCTTGTTCTCGCAGGAATTGCAATAGAAAGTGTCTTTTCGCCAAGTTTTGATTTTAAAATTTTCAAAAACTCAATAAAATTTTCATCATCTTCAGAACTTACAAGCTCCCAGTCAACCTGAAGCCCGTCATAAGTCTTGCTGGCCTCTATTAAGCCGTCAATGATTTTATTTCTGAGCGGAAGTTCTGGCAAAAGCAAAAGATGGGTTTGCGAGCGCGAGTCGCAGCTTGTTACAAGGTGAACTTTTGCCGGACAGTCAGAAAAATATTTTTCCTTAGGAGGCGTTGCCGGCACCTCGCTAAATGCCGAAATCGCTTCTGTAAAATAGCCTATGTCGGTAAGAGGAAGGCCTGGATTGTACGAATCTTCTCTTTTGTAAAAAACATAGCCCCAAAGCTCTTCAAATTCTACTGTCTCGTCCTCAGAAAAACCTTTCTTAAAATCTCCATTTTTTGCCTTTGGCGCCGAAGAGCATGAAAACAGCAGAAACAGAAAGAAAAAAACGTTTAGCTTAAAAAAAATCTTCATATCTATAGAATAACAAAAAAAATTCAAAAAATCTAAAAAAATCTTCTTTGCTTGAATCCGGGCGGCTTTTTGCCTTGCAAAAACCGAGCTTTTCAGGGCTGCGGTTTTCACCTCCGGTATTTTTGCTATGCAAAAATACACGCTTTGCGTCCCTTTCAATCTCTGCCGCAACAAAAATGCTAAAAAAAACGCATTCTTGTTACTCTATGCTGACTTAGAATCTTTTTCTTGTTATAATCCGCTTAAAAATATTTGTTTTTTAATTTTGTATTCAATTTTATGGATGCATGATAAAAACAGCCGAAAATGTCGTCTGTTTTCATCTCAAAAAGTTTGCGTTGCAAACTTTCTTATTATCTGTTGTTTCTCACTTTGTGCGAAACAGCTTAAAAAGTCAATCAAAAACTGAGGTTTTTATCTTGACTTTTTATAGGAGGAAAATTTATGGTAAAAATTGCTTTCTATGACACACGTTCGTACGACAAGTCTTCTTTTTGCTCTGAAAACGAAAAATTTGGTTTTGAAATTGACTATTTTGATTTTAAATTGACTGAAAAAACTGCGTTCACTGCAAAAAATTTCGACGCTGTTTGTGTTTTTGTAAATGATACCGTCGATTCTTCCGTCCTTAAAATATTAAAAGAATGCGGAGTAAAGCTTGTTGTTTTAAGATGTGCAGGTTTTAACAATGTTGACCTGTCTGCCGCATCTTCTTTTGGAATAAAAATTGTCCGTGTTCCGGCTTATTCTCCTCACGCAGTTGCAGAGCATGCGCTGGCGCTTTTAATGTCGCTTACTAGGCATATTCCTCAGGCTTATTTAAGAACAAAAACCCAAAATTTTAGCATCGAAGGTCTTACTGGCCGTGATCTTTTCGGTCTTACTGCAGGAATTTTCGGCACTGGGAAAATTGGACGGATAATGGCTGGAATTTTAAAAGGGCTTGGCATGAAAATCATCTGCTATGATCCTTATCCGGACGAAAAATGGGCTGAAAAAGAAGGCTTTTCTTATGTCGATGTTCCGGCTATTTTTAAGGAAAGCGATGTTTTAAGTTTTCATTGCCCGCTTACGCCGGAAACAAGGCATATTGCAAATCACGATACAATGAAAACTATGAAAAGCGATGCTGTCATTATTAACACAGGCCGCGGCGCTTTAATCGACACTAAAGCTCTTGTCCACGCTTTAAAGCACAAGCATATCGGAGGAGCCGCGCTGGATGTTTACGAGGAAGAAAGCGCTTTCTTTTTCAATGACCATTCAACGGAAGTAATAACAGACGATGTTCTTGCAAGACTTTTAACGTTCCCTAATGTTCTTATAACCGGACATCAGGCGTTCTTAACGACGACTGCGCTTTCAAATATTGCAGAAGTTTCGCTTCAGAACGTTAAGGATTTTCTTGAAAACAAGGAACTCAAAAACGAAGTAAAAATTCTCTAAAAAAATCATTTTTGATTTTTTTTCATTCCTGAGTTTTGTTGATTTTTATATTTTTTGGAGTAAAATTAGATTATGGCAATACAACCGATTGATCTTCAGACAATATATTCTCAAATGGGCAATGTCGCAAAAAATGTTGCCCACCAGCAGAACGGAAATCAATTGACTCAGGCGATGCAGGAAAATGCTGCCGTTCAGCAGAAGCAGGAGCAATTAGCTCAGGTTCACAAAACCGCCGAAAACGAAGCTGTCGCTAGTCAGATAAAAGACGGGGCTCATCAAAATAATTCTTTTCAAAATCAGAGAAATCAGAAAAAAAATCAGGAAGAAGAACTTGAAAAAAATAAGCTGACAGAAATCCGTGAATCTTTTTTGGGACAAAATATTGATATTTCGAGGTAGATATGCAGGGAATTGCAGTTCTGGCATTTATTCTTTGTTGCTTGAATATAACCGGCTGGCTTGTATTTTTAAGAAAATTTAAAAGGCTTTTTACGACCGAAGATATTATTTCTAAAACTCGGCTTGAAGTTACACGGATGATTGAAGATGTAAACCGCACGACCTCAAAAAATTTGGATTTAATCGAAGAAAAAATCAAACAGTTAAAGGCAGCTTCGGCTGACGCAGGACGTCATATTGCTGTTGCAAAATCAGAATTAGAAAAACGTGCTGCTCTGGCGCAATTTAACAGGGCGATTTCTGAAAAATCTGAAGTTTCTCAAAAAAATGAAATTCATCCTAAAACTCAAAATCATTCCCTTTATGGAAGTGAGGCACCTTACGGAAGAATTTCCGATGCATTGCAGGCCTCTAGCGCATATCAGATAACATCAAAAGGCAAAAGGGAAGTTGACAGCGAGCAGGGGGAATTATTTGAAAAGCATGAAGAAAAATATATAAAATCGCCTTCGGGAACAAAATTTATGGTCGATAGCGAAGGAGCCGGATTTGCTTCAATTCCAAAAATCGGGGAAAATGTTTTTTATTCGGACAACCCGATAAAACCTAAAAAAACAATAAACGAACAGATAAAGGAGCTTTCAAACCGCGGTTACGATATTGAAATGATTGCGCGCGAACTTAACCTTACAACGACGGAAGTTCAATTTTCGTTGGATATGGAATTTTAAAAGTTTGCAATCATTAACGCAAAGTTATTTAACGCCATCAAGTTTTGGTGGTATATTTAAAGAGATAGTTTTTTAACTAAACAAATTCACAAAAAAGAGAGGATAGCATGGACACCCACGTTGAAGAACTGATTGACAGAATCAAAAAAGATGGCGTTGCCGTTGCTGAAAACTCTGCCTCAGAAAAAATTGCACAGGCTCAGAGAGAAGCCGACAAGATTATTCTTGATGCAAAACAAGAAGCGGAGAAGATTCTTATGCAGGCTAAGGAAGAGACAGCCCGCCTGGAAAAAGCAAGTGAAGATGCCATTAAACAAGCCGGAAGAAACCTTCTTCTGCAATTTAAAGACAGTATAACAAAAGAGCTTTCTGCGCTCATAAAACAGGAAGTATCGGAATCTTATTCAAAAGATTTGCTGTCAACACTTGTGCCAGAAGTTGTAAAGGAATGGGTAAAAAACAGTTCTGCCGAAGATGTTTCTGTTCTTTTAAACGAAAAAAGCTTAAAAGAAGTTGAGGCAAATCTAAAAGAAGCATTGAAAAATGAAATTTCTGCCGGACTTACATTGAAAGTTGACAATTCCGTTTCAAACGGATTCCTTATTGGGGTAAAGAATGGAGCGGCATTCTATGACTATTCAGCAGAAGCTGTAGCTGACTTGTTCAGTGCATATTTAAATCCTAGAGTTGCTGCATTGATGAAAGAGGCGGCTAAATAAGTGAGTAATCAGTATTATCTTTTGGCACAGCTTCCATCTTTCTCAGTTACTGACGAAAAATCGGTGTTGCCGGTTACAGAAGAATACTTTTATGATCTCTGCTCGCGTTTTCTCGACAAGAAAAGTTTTGAACAGGTAAAGCTTCTTTCTTTGACACCTCCGTTAAAAAAAGTTTCAACAGGTTCTGTTTTTCTTGACAAATGGTATGACGGTGAACGTAATCTTCGTTTTGCTTTGGCCCAAATCCGCGCACTTCGCATGAATAAAAAATTCGAGATAGAAAACGAAAGTTTCTCTCCTGACGTGATTCAGGCGGCTCGTACTGCGACTGGAATGGAAAGTCCGTTGGCTGCCGAACAGTTCTTGAATCAATACAGGCTGAATCTTTTGGACAGCATTCGTCCTGCCGATGAGTTTTCTGTTGATGCTGTTTATGCCTATGGATTACGCTTAAAACTCGCATTAAGAATGAAGATGTTCAATGCAGAGAAAGGTATGATTTCTTATCATAAAATCTATGATTCAATTCTCAAGGGAGATATGGGAGATAAATAATGACGGATACAAAAGGAAAGGTAGTCGGCGTTAATGGAAACATGGTTTCTGTCGAATTTGATGGAAATATCTCCATGAACGAAGTTGCCTATGTGAAAGTTGATAATTCAAGCCTGAAAAGCGAGGTAATCCGTATCCGCGGAAATATAGCCCAGCTTCAGGTTTACGAAATGACAAAAGGAATAAAAACTGGGGATGCTGTTGAGTTTACCGGTGATTTGCTTTCTGCCGAGCTTGGTCCGGGACTTCTTGGCCAGGTTTACGACGGTTTGCAGAATCCGCTTCCTTTGCTTGCTGAAAAAGCAGGATGGTTCCTTGAAAGGGGGATTTATGTAAACCCTCTCGACAGAACCAAAAAATGGGCGTTTACACCGACTGCAAAGCCCGGTGATGTAAAAAAAGCCGGCGAATATATCGGAACTGTTCCTGAAGGTCCGTTCACGCACAAGATTTTTGTGCCGTTCTATTTGCTTGGTTCGTACACTGTAAAATCTATAAAACCTGCTGGCGAGTATACTCTTGATGACAAGGTCGCTGTTCTT
>NZ_DBJD01000023.1:8461-22923 GCF_002297065.1 Treponema sp. UBA785
GCAGTTAACTGTTACGAAGAACGTCTTGCGCCGACAGAAACAATGGTTACTAAGGTTCGCCTTATCGACACATTCTTTCCTGTTGCAAAAGGCGGCACTTACTGTATTCCAGGACCTTTCGGCGCTGGAAAAACGGTTCTTCAGCACACAACTTCAAAATATGCAGACGTTGACATTGTAATCATCGCTGCCTGCGGTGAACGTGCCGGTGAAGTTGTCGAGACTCTTACTGAATTTCCTGAGCTCAAAGACCCGAAAACCGGAAAATCCTTGATGGAAAGAACAATCATCATCTGCAATACTTCTTCAATGCCAGTAGCTTCGCGCGAGGCTTCTGTTTATACTTCTGTAACTTTGGCTGAATATTACAGACAGATGGGCTTGAATGTTCTTCTTCTTGCTGATTCGACTTCCCGCTGGGCACAGGCTCTGCGTGAAATGTCTGGTCGTCTTGAAGAAATTCCGGGAGAAGAAGCATTCCCGGCTTACATGGAATCTTATATTGCGGCTTTTTACGAGCGTGCTGGACAGGTTCGTTTACCAGACGGTTCTGTAGGTTCTGTAACAATCGGCGGCACGGTTTCTCCTGCTGGCGGTAACTTTGAGGAGCCTGTAACACAGGCAACTTTGAAGGTTGTCGGTGCTTTCCACGGACTTTCACGTGCTCGTTCAGATGCCCGAAAATATCCTGCGATTGACCCGATTCAGTCATGGTCAAAATACAAAGGAGTAATCGATTCAAGCAAGGTAAGCTTCTGCTTTGATATTATGAAAAAAGGCGTTGATGTTGCTTCTATGATGAAGGTAGTTGGTGAAGAAGGAACTTCCCTTGACGACTATCTTGTTTATCTAAAAGAAGAAATGCTTGATGCCGTTTACTTCCAGCAGAATTCTTTTGATGCAGTAGATGCAAATGCAACTGTTGAGCGTCAGAAGTACGATCTTGATAAAATCATTAAAATTCTCGGTTCTTCTTTTGACCTTGCAGATAAAGATGAAGCAAGAACTTATTTTAACCAGTTGCGTCAGAAATTCCTTGACTGGAACTACACTGAAGAGCACAGCGATGCTTTCAAAAAAGTTGAGTCAGAAATTGACGAACTTTATTCATCAAAAAACGGCAAACTTACAGCTCAGGCTGAATCATTGCTTAAGGCTTAAGAAGGACGGTGAAAAATGAATAAAATATACAGCAAAATTGAATCAATCACTGGTTCCGTAATTACAGTAAAGGCAGAAGGCGTAAAATATAACGAACTTGCAGAAATTACAACTCGTTTTGGAAAATCTCTTGCAGAAGTAAACAAAATTGATGGCGATACAGTTTCTTTGCAGGTCTTTGCCGGCGGACGCGGTGTTTCCACAGGTGATCAGATTCGCTTTTTAGGACACGATATGCGTGTTTCTTTCGGAGATGATCTTTTGGGAAGAATTTTCAACGGTTCTGGAGCTCCTCGTGACAAGGGCCCTGCTCTTACTGAGAATATGACAGAAATTGGAGGTCCTTCAGTAAACCCTTCAAAACGTATTCTTGCAGAAAGAATGATGAGAACAAACATTCCTATGATTGATATGTTCAATACTCTTGTCGTTTCTCAGAAACTTCCTATTTTCTCTATTTCGGGCGAGCCTTACAACCAGCTTCTTGCGCGTATTGCAATGCAGGCTGAGGCTGATGTAATCGTTCTTGGCGGAATGGGACTTAAATACGATGACTTCCTTTATTTCAAGAAAACTCTTGAGGAAGGCGGCGCATTGAGCAAGACTGTAATGTTTATTCACACTGCCGCTGACCCGACTGTAGAATGTATCAAAATTCCTGATATGTCTCTTGCAGTTGCAGAGCAATTCGCTTTACAGAATAAGGACGTTCTCGTTCTTCTTACAGATATGACTTCTTATGCAGATTCTATGAAGGAAATTGCGATTACTCAGGAACAAGTTCCTTCAAACCGTGGTTATCCTGGAGATTTGTATTCTCAGCTTGCCGCGCGCTATGAAAAGGCCGTTGACTTTAAGGGAAGCGGTTCCATTACAATTCTTGCAGTAACAACAATGCCTGGTGATGATGTAACTCATCCTGTTCCAGATAACACAGGTTATATTACAGAAGGCCAGTACTATCTTAAGGGCGGTCGTATCGAGCCGTTTGGTTCGCTTTCACGCTTAAAGCAGAATGTAAACGGAAAAACAAGAAAAGATCACCGCGCTTTGATGGACGCCATGATTCGTCTGTATTCATCTTACAAAGACACACTCGAAAAAAAGTCCATGGGCTTTATGATGTCTAAATGGGATGAAAAACTTTTGAAATACGGTGAGCTTTTTGAAAAAGAAATGATGGACTTGTCCGTAAATATTTCTTTGGAAAATGCGCTTGATTTAGGATGGAAGATTCTTGCGGCCTGCTTTGAAAAAGACGAAACAGGTATAAAATCTGAATTGATTGCAGAATTCTGGCCGAATAAATAATTCCTGTTTGGAGATAAAATTTAATGGCAAAAATTAAGCTGACTAAAAATGAGCAGAAAGCACAAAAAGACGCGCTGAAAATGTATCAGCGTTATCTTCCTACGCTCACGCTCAAAAAACAGCAGCTTCAGTCTGAGATTAGAACTATCGACGCAAAAGCAAAAGAAGTTCGTCAAGCTAGAATTCGCCTTGAAGAAGAATTCAAGATTTGGATAGGTGTTTTTGGCGAAGAACAGGCTTTTAAAAGCGACATGGTTACAGTTCGGAACATAAAAAAGGGTACTGGAAACATTGCCGGTGTTACAATTCCAATTTACGAAGGCGCAGATTTTTCTCGCGGAGATTACGATTTGTATGAAACTCCGCTTTGGATTGATCTTGCGGCTGACAGAATGGAAAAAGCCCTTTCTTTGGATCTTGAAGCTAGTGTGCTTGATGAACAGGTAAGATTGCTCTCAAAAGAACTGCGTACGACTTCTCAGCGCGTGAATCTTTTTGAAAAAGTAAAAATTCCTGAAGCAAAAGCAAATATTAAAAAAATTTCAGTTTATCTTGGCGACCAGCAGGTCAGCGCGGTTGTGCGTTCAAAAATCTCTAAGAAAAAGATTGACCAGCGTAACCGTGCGGCTGTTGCCGCGGCTGAAAAAGAGGGGGCTTGCTTATGATAGTCCCAATGAAAAAATTAAGCATCGTTGTTTTAGAAAAAGAAAGGCGGCAGGCCTTAAAGACTCTTCGCCGTCTTGGAGTGGTTCATGTTGAAGAAGTAAAAGGAGAAAGCGAAGAACTTTCATCTTTTAAGAATAAAAACTCAAAAATTGAACTTGCCGTTTCTCTTTTGTCTGAAATCAAGACAAAGAAAATTCCAGAGACGTCAATGCTTTCAAAAGATGACTCATTTGCTCTTGCAGACAAAATCATCAGTTTGACGGAAGAAAAGAAAAATTTGTTTTCTTCGATTGCGGCAGACAAAACTGAACTTGACCGCCTGAAAAAATGGGGCAATGTTGTTCCTGAAGATTTTGATTTCTTGGCAGAAAAAGGCGTTTATCTTTCAATGTATGAAATACCATCGTCTAAATATAATTCGATGGACGAAAGCATCGATACTTTGCTGGTTAACGACGATAAAGACATTTCGCGCTTTTTTGTGATTTCTGACCACAAATTGGCACAAAATGAACGTCCAGGAAATCTTCCTCCAGAAGCATATCGTGTTGTTTTGCCAAAAAAATCAACGGTGCAATTGGCTGATACTATTGAACAGAATAAAAAGCGAATTACTGAAATTGATTCAGAACTTGCAGATTCTGTGAAATATATTCCATCGCTTAAAAAAGCTGGCGAAAACTTCTGTAAAGATATTGAATTTGAAAATCTTTACAGCGGTATGGGTGTTGAAGAAAAAAATGAACAGAAACCAGAAGAAGTTAGGCTTGCCTGGCTTACTGGTTATGTTCCTGCAGAAGAACTAGAAAAAGTAGAAAAAACAGCTGTTGAGAGCAAGTGGGCATTTGCCGCAGATGATCCTGCCGCAGACGACACCGTTCCTACAAAATTAAAGAACAATAAGTTTGTAAGCCTTATTTATCCTGTTACGGACTTTCTTGGAACTGTTCCAGGCTACAATGAATTTGACATTTCAAACTGGTTTCTTTTGTTCTTTACGATTTTCTTCGGCATGATTTTTGGAGACGGCGGATACGGCGGAATTTTGCTTGCTGGCGGAATTTTTGCTATGGTTCCTTCATTTAAGAAAAAACAGGCACCTTCGCCAATGGCTTTCCTGCTTTCTCTTTTAGGATTGGCAACAATGGTTTGGGGAGCCGTAACTTGCACTTGGTTCGGGCTTAAACCAGAGCAGCTGCCGGATTGCATAAAAATGCTTTCTGTTCCGGCCTTGTCAAACGTTACATCTGCAAAAGAAGGCGTTAAGATGGTTCTTCACAGTGCTTCTGGCGCAGTAACTGAAATAACTTATTCAGCCTGGGTAAAAGAAAACCTTCAGATTTTCTGTTTTACGCTTGCTTTGATTCAGCTGGCTATTGCGCATTTGAAAGGCATTGCAAAAAATATACGTTCGCCAAAATTCTTGGGAGATTTGGGTTCGCTTCTCCAGCTTTGCGGCATGTACTATGTAGTTTTGAGCATGGTAGTTGATGGAATAAGATTTCCTCTTGGAATTACTCCTGAAAGTTACTGGCTTTTCGACAAAATTCCAGTTGCATATATTGCGCTTGGAGCAATTGCATTTGGTTTTGTCCTGAGTTTTGTATTCTCAAACTATGAAGGAAGCATAGGAAAGAGCATTCTTGAAAGCTGCAAGAACATTGTTTCTGTGCTTTTGGGCGTTGTAAACGTATTCTCTGATATTGTTTCTTACATCCGTCTTTGGGCTGTGGCTCTGGCAGGTGGAGCAATAAGTGCAACGGTAAATGAGATGGCAGGTCCAATGCTCGGCCATCTTGCAATGTTCATCTGTGCGATTTTAATTCTTACCGTAGGACATGGTCTGAATATGATTCTGAATGTTCTTTCGGTTATCGTTCACGGCGTACGTCTTAATACGCTTGAATTCTCAACACACTTGGGAATGAGCTGGACAGGTTTTAAATACAGACCTTTCAGTGAATAAAAATAAAAAATCCAGCAGTTGTGTAGCTGCTGGATGAAATAAGAAATTGTCATAAACTTTATTAAAGGAGAAATATTATGGAATTTTTAGGACAGTTTGGTTGTGCGATTGTAATGGGTATTGCTGCTCTTGGTTCGGCAATTGGCATCATGATTTCTGGACAAGCTGCAATCGGTTCTTGGAAACGCTGTTACATGGCTAACAAGCCGGCTCCGTTCATTCTCACTGTATTCGCAGGCGCTCCGTTGACTCAGACAATCTACGGCTTCCTTCTTATGCAGACAATGATGGGCTCAAGCGCAGCTCCTGGATTTAAATTTGGTGTTGGACTTATGTCAGGTATTGCAATGTGCGCCTCTGCTATTGCTCAGGGAAAAGCAGGAGCTTCTGGCTCAGACGCTCTTGGCGAAACAGGAAAAGGCTTCTCCCAGTACATCATGGTTGTAGGCCTTTGTGAAACTGTTGCTTTGTTTGCAATGGTATTCTCAATGGTTGCGCTCGGCTAAAATAAATAGTCTTTCGTAAAAGGCGGTCAGATTTGAAGTTAAATGCCTTCATTTTTGGCCGCCTTTTTTTGCCGACTCTGAATTCCTGTAAATAGTGCATTTTACAGGAATTCTGCTTAAATTGCATTTTTTGCAGCTTAACATTATAATTTTAACTATGAAACAAGATTTTAAGACAGCCGAGTTTAAGAAAACTAGAGAAGTTCATATTGGCGGCAATGGAAATACAGAGCGCATTATAATCGGTGGCGATTCTCCGGTAACAATTCAAACAATGTGGAAAGAAGGGATTACAGATATAAAAGATAATCCAAAGAAAATTGAAAAAATTGTACAGCAGATAAACAGCTTAAAGCTTTTAGGCTGCGATATTATTCGTTTTGCAGTTCCTGACATGGAAAGCGCAGAAAGTTTTATTCAGATTTGCCGAGCTTCGACTATGCCGCTTGTTGCGGATATTCATTTTGATTATAAACTTGCATTAAAGTGTCTTGAAGGTCCTGTCGGTGCTATCCGAATAAATCCTGGCAATATCGGTGCTAGAGATCGTGTGGAAGCTGTTGTAAATGCCTGCCAGGATACAGGAACTGCAATCAGAATTGGTGTAAATACAGGTTCTTTGCCGCATGATTTAGCGGAACAGGTTAACCGCGGAAAAATAAGCCGCGCGCTTGCTTTGAGCGAAACTGCCGCAAGAGAATCCGCTGTTTTTGATGAATTGAATTTTAATCAATTTGTTGTGAGCATGAAGGCAAGTTCTGTTCAGGAAACAATCGATGCAAATGAGGATTTTGCCCGCCGCTTTGAGATTCCTTTGCATGTTGGAGTTACAGAAGCTGGCCCTCTTATTACAGGTGTTGTAAAGTCGACACTCGCATTCAGCCATCTTTTAAATGAGGGAATTGGGAATACAATCCGCGTAAGCTTGTCATCATCTCCGGAAAATGAAGTAGTTACCGGGCTTGAGATTTTGCGCGAATGTGGAAAAAGACAGGGCGGAATAAAACTTGTAAGCTGTCCTCGCTGCGGCCGTCTTGGTTTTGATGTGCATGGTTTTATGCAGCGATGGCAAAATAAACTTCTTTCAATGAAAAAAGATATTACGGTTGCAGTTATGGGTTGTGTTGTAAATGGACCAGGCGAAGGAAAACACGCAGACATTGGAATCGCTGGGGCTGGTGGAAAAGCGATTCTTTTTAAAAAAGGCGTGATTGTCAAAACTGTAGATATTGAAAAAGCCGATGAAGTTTTTGAAAAACTTTTAAATGAATTTTAGTGCATTTGTGAAATCTGCATGAAAAAAGGATATTTTATGACAAAAAAATGTTTGTTATCTTTTTGTTTTCTCTTCAGTTTTTGTGCATCAATTTTTTGCGTAAGTTATTCTGAAAAATCCTGGAGAATTTTAGAGCAGGCTCAGGTTTGCTTTGATTCTGGAAATTACGGAGATGCCTTAAAATTTGCAAGAGAAGCTTCTGTTAGCCGAAAGAATGAGACTGAAAACGAGTTTAATGTTTTGGACAAGGCGATTTCCCCAGCCCAGGTAAGAAAGGCGGGAGATGAATTTTCTGCCGTCCTGAAGGTTTTAAAAGAACGCGAACAGAAAGAAGCGGCCGATATAATTGAAAAGTATCTGAAACTTTACGGAAACTCTTACTATAAAGACAGCATTCATAATATGCTTGACTGGTTAAAAGAAAGAAATGTTTATCCTGAGGCAGATTATTTGACTGGAAAAATATATCAGGTCGAAGGTGAATATGCGCAGTCGCTTTCTTTTTTTGAGCGCGCCTACAGTGAGAAAGACTATCTTGATATTTCTGACATGCAGTATGAAATTTTGTATTCGATTGGTTTTATTGCAAAAATAAACGGCGATCTTGAAAAATTTGAAAAAACGCTTCTCTTAATTTTGAACAACGATGAATTTTTTAAGAATGAATTGCTGAAAAAATCAATTACAAAAGCGATTTCTGACGATAAAAATGAAAATGTGGACAGAATTTTTCTTCTTTACCGGGCGGATTCAAAATATTCACTTATGGCCTTATCTGAATTGGGAGACTTGTACGAAACCCGAAAAGAATCAAAAAAAGCGCTTGAATGTTCTTCATTGGCGGCGGTCGAGTCCTTTGCTCACATTTTGACTGCAATAGAACAGAGAAATTCCCAGTTTAAATACACATCGCTTGAAAACTTTTTTGAGGAATGTAAAAAATACGAAGAAATACTTATTTGGGCTCAGAAGAATAATGTCTGGAGTATTTTTTATCAGCTTGCAAAAAGGGCAGGTGCCAATGGAAATATTATTTTTGCACAAACCCTGTATTCTGTGATGGCAAATTCGATTCCAGATTCATATTACCGCTCGCTTTCTGCCGGGCAGTTAAGTGATTAGTTTTTTAATAGAAAAGTCCGATTCCAATTGAAATTTCAACTGCAGAAACATTTTTGCGCCAAGAGTCGTCAATAAGTTTTGACACGGCTTTCTTTATGATTTTTCTTCCAACGTCAATTCCTGCGCTTGCCCGTACAACAAGACTTCTCCATTTTGCAGGATATACGAGAACTTCAAGACCAGCGCCATACCATCCGTCTTTTATTGCAAATGTCTTTCCTGTAATCAGATTGTCTGCAAATGCAAAGTCAAAAAACGGCGAAATGTGCATTTCAAAATCAAAATAACGCATCCATGTTAAATGGTTTGTAAGCCATGAATTTTCACCAAAACAGAATTTGTTAAATTCATTCCAGTCTGTCGTTAAAATGCGGATTGGAATGTCTATGTTTCCGACAATTGCTGCCTGAGTGCTGAGAGCTTTTTGCGGCTCTCCAGAAAAGCCTTTGGCTTCCCAGTCGTCAGATTTATAGCGCTGGTCATCGCGGATTCCACGGAGGTAAGAGCCAATCTGAGTATTTTGATTGTAGTTATAAAAACCGTAGAATCTTGAATTGATTCCGATCCGATTGTTAAAAGATTTGTAAAGCGAAACCGTTCCAGATAGAGTCGCAATATATTCTTTTTTTTGGAAGTTGTAGCCAATATACTGATCAAAGGAAAGATCAACTCCATCGCGAAAATTTTCATGCCAGTTTACGCGGCCTGTCGAAACCGAGTGTCCGATTTTTAGAGTAGGGCTTGAAAGATCTTCGTTTTCTTTGTTTATGCCATTTTTATCCCAATAGCAGTCATAAGAAACGTACGGCCCCCAATTTACATCTCCAAAGTTGTCAATTTTTGCAATTTTATAGGGGAGTGAAAGAGTTGCTCCTTCTGTCAAATACAGTTCATCATCGTATTCTGTGTAGTCAAAATTTCGTTCAATTCCCTGAGTTAAGTCAAGTTGCAAAGAGAAATTTTTAAAAGGAAGTTCAAAAACGAATCCTGTGGTGTAAGAAAATTCCGGTTTTGATTTTCCGAGCGTGTAATCAAGGCTAAAGCTGTTTTTCCATTTTGAATCGAGAACCCACATTTTAAACGGATAATCGTATTTTAAGTTTATGCCAAAGATAGAGTCATAATCGCCTGTATCAGTGTCGGTGTCTTTTGGTTCATATGAAAAATTAAAGTCCAAATCCAAAGTTTCGAGAGTGCCGAGAAAATTGGTGTCTTTTGCTTTTAATTTTAATATAAGGCCGTCGTTTGAATTGTATTTGGGATAGGGAACCATTAAAAAATGCTTTGAATCCTGGGTCGAAATATTGAGTGTAACGTTTACAACTTCATTTTCGTCAGGAACCGCATCATATTTTGCATAAATGACCGTGGATTCAATGTTTCGTTCGTTCGCAAAAAGCTGTTTTATATTTTCAATATATGAATGAAGCTCATCGTAATTCTCAAAAACTCTTTTTTTGTCAATTTCAATGTTTTTTTCAAGGGCGTATGGCTTTGTAATTCCTGTAATATCATAATTCACCTGATTGATTCTGTATCCTTCAGCAGCCAAAGAACCTAATGCTAAAAGTGAAGCAAAAATGAGTAAAGCCGAACGTTTCATTTAGTAAGCACCTTTTCCTTTTATAACGATATAAATGGTCTTTATTATAATCCAAATATCAAGCCATACAGACCAGTTCTGAATATAATAAGAATCCAAAGTAATTCTCTCTTCATATCCTGTATCTGAACGGCCGGAAATTTGCCACATTCCGCTTAATCCCGGCTGAACGCTTAAAATAAGCTCTGCTTTGTCGCCGTATTTAGCAAGTTCGGGCGTTGTGACTGGACGCGGTCCAATAAAACTCATTTCTCCTGTAAGCACATTAAAAAACTGAGGAAACTCATCAAGACTGGTTTTTCTTAAGAATTTTCCGATTTTTGTTACGCGCGGATCATTTGTAAATTTCCGGTCTTTTTCCCATTCTGCCGCCATAACAGGATCTTTTAATATTTCATCGAGCATTTGGTCTGCATTTACAACCATCGAACGGAATTTCCAGCATTTGAATTCTTTTCCGTTTTTGCCGACCCTTTTGTGACCATAAAAAACAGGACCAGGACTTGAAACTTTTACGCAAATTGCCGTAATCAGAATAATCGGAATAATCAACGGAGAAGCGAGAAGAAGTAAAAAAAGATCGACAAGGCGTTTTATGCAGATACTCAGTTTTTTTGTGAGATTATGAGTCGAAGAAAAACCAAGGATTCCGCCAAAATCACGGACGTTTGCCGAAAGAGTGTTGAGCGCCTGTGCATCAGGAATTGTTATTGTATAACGGAAATATGAATTTATAAGGTCGAAATTTTCTTCCCAGTCAATGATGATTGCAACTTTTATTCCTGTCTGTCTTATTACGCTGTCAAGTTCCCTTGAAGGCTTGTAGACTGGAATGTCTTTATAAAGCGAATTTTCAGCAGCCTTGCTGTCCAAAATTATTGCCGGTTTATAACCAAGATCCTTTCTGCTCAAAAGACGGTCTACGATAAAATAGTCTTTTTGACCGCAAAGCATTATTACAGCAGGAACGCCAAACCATTTTGTATTTTTTAAAAGATGTCTTGCAAGCTCGCGTCCACATGGAAGAAAAACAAGGGCAAAAGGTGTTGCAAGAATAAATGCAACCACAATCGGCCATTTATCATCGGCCTCTTCAACTGTAATAGAAAGGGCAATTCCTGTAAAAACAAAAAACGAGCAGATTGCAAATTTTTTAACTTCGTCTGCCGGAGGAAGCGAAATTCCCGGGTAAAGCCCTGCCGCATAAAAAACAGAAATCATCGGCAGAAGGTAAATCCAGTATGTTATGAATGACCGAAAGTTTATCCACGAATGGTTGATAAAGTTTATTATAAAGAATGAGGTTCCTATGGAAAGCATAACCATAAGGCAGTCAATTACGGCGAGAGCAAATCCTGATGTAAAGGAACTTGTCCTCCAATACTTTTGATTAAAATAGGTAAGATATTCTTTTTCGGTCATAGTAAACTTCATTATATAGAAATAACTTAGACTAGTCTATTAAGTTACAAATGTATTAAAATTTAGTTAATTTGTTTTAATAACAGACGTTATCTTTTGTATAATCAATGTTGCCGAACGTTTGTATGAATATTTTTCTTTAAGTTCTCCGAGCTCAATTTTTGCAGGATTTTTTTCAATTTTGAGCAGCTTTTCGCAAAGTTCCTGGCTGTCGCCGCTTTTAAAGAACATAACAGGAAAATCGCTGTAAATTTCCTTAAAGACAGGAATGTCAGAAATAATTGCAGGTGTTCCGCAAACCATTGCTTCTAGAGGAGGAATTCCAAACCCCTCGTATAAAGACGGCTGGACCAAAGCCAATGACGATTCATAAAGCTCTTTTAATTTTTCGTTTGAAATTTTTCCTGTAAAATGAACTTTGTCTTCCGAAAAAGTTTCGAGCCTCTGAACAGTTTCTTCATCGCCAGTGCGGAAGTTGTCCTTGTTTCCGACAATTACGAGTTTTGATTTTAGCCCTTTGCCGCAGGCTTTTTCAAAAGCGTCCAGAAGGGTCTTTAAGCCTTTGTGTTTTTTTATGTTGCCGACAAAAAGAATCGAATTTGTTTTTTGAGGCAGAGACTCGTCTTTATTCGCCAAATACGATGGAAAAGAGTTGTAGACAACAGAGACAGGCTTTTTGCAGTTGAGTTTTTCTAGAATTCTTGATTTTGAGAATTCCGAAACCGTAAAAACAGTTTTTGATAAATTGACAGCGCGCTGGTAAAAGAATTTTCTAGCAAGCCTTCCAATAAAACCAGTAAGTTCCGGAACATCAAGAAATACAATGTCATGAATTGTCGTGAACACAGGCACAGTTATTCCTGACGGAACATTGCAATACGGCGAAAAATAACACTGGTACGAGTTTATTTTTTTGATGATTTCTTGTGGAAACGAATAGATTTCTTTGAGCGAAAAACACGGAATGTCGCAGAAGCAAAATTCAACATTTTGCATGCGCACAAAAGGCATGCACTGTTCGTGGGTTCCGATTAAAAGACATTCGTTTTTTTCTAAAAAATATGGAATAAGCTCAGAAATAAAAGTTCCGATTCCTCCTGAGCCAATCATGCGGCAGTCAATCGCAATTCTTAACATTCTTAATTTTCCTTACAAAAACTAAAGCTTTTTAAAGTCTGTTCAATTTCGTCTTTAATTTGGGCACAGAAACGTTCTGTAGAAAAACTTTTTGCATGAGAGGAAATCTCTGCCGAATTAAAACATTTCTGCTTTTCAAGGGTTTCAAAGCTTTCAATCGCTTGAATAACGCTTTCTGTTTTCTGTTCCCTGAAAAAAACTCCTGTTTTTCCGTCGATTACAGTTTCGAGCGAGCCGCCTTTTGCAAAAGCAATTACCGGTCTGCCGCAGGCCTGGACTTCAACAGGAATAATTCCAAAATCTTCTTCCGCGCCAAAAATCATCGCCCGGCACCGCATAAGATAATTCTGAACCTCTCTGTCGCTGATTCGGCCGGTAAATTTTATGTCCGCGCCCTTGTATTTTGCCGCAAGAGCCTTGAGCTCTTTTTCCTGGCTTCCGCCGCCAATTACAACTAGCTTGCGTCCGAGTTCGCCGCAGGCAGAAATTGCAAGATCAATTCTCTTGTACGGAACAAAACGGCTAAAAACTACATAAAAGTCTTCAGGCTCAAGACCATTTGGACAAAGCCTTTCGGTGTCTACAGGAGGATAAATCACCTTGCTGCCGAGATTCCAATATTTTTTTATTCTGCGCTGAATATATTTTGAATTTGCAATCAGAGAATCAATTCTTTGCGAAGAAACAAAATCCCAAAGCCTTATGGAAGGCATAAATTTGTTCATGAAAAACGCAACAATTTTTTTAGAACGCTTTTGATATTCAAAAAACTGATCCCATGCATACCGCATCGGAGTGTGGATATAGGCAACGTGCGGAACAGAAGGAGGAGTTATTACGCCTTTTGCACAGCTTGAAGAAGAGCACAGAACAAGATCGTACGAAGAAAAATCAAAACTTTCAAACGCTTTCGGCATAAGCGGCAGCATTTTTGTATAAAGTTTAGACGCCAAAGGAAATTTCTGCACAAAAGAAGCGTGAACTTTCTCTTTAGGAAAGATTTTCCCCATCTTTTTTTCATCGTAAACAAGCGTAAAAATATCAGCGTCAGGATAAATCTTCAAAAAAGCCTCAACAACGCGCTCAGCGCCGCCATAATTTACAAGCCAGTCATGAACAATAGCAACTCTGAACATAAAACCTCCGTAAATTGCAAGTTGAGATTTTAGCACAAAATAAAAAAAAAGTCGTCAATTCTTTTAATTTTTTATTTTGGAGCGCATTTTTTTTGCTAAGAAAAGAAAATAATATTTGCCTTTTGTTTTTTCTTTTAACCCGCTCTTTCTTCAAGTCCTCCTTCGCTTTCGCTCGTCCGGTCTTTTCGTGCGATCGGGGCTAGGCAGTTTTTTAGGCATTCGTGTTTTTTTTTCTTCTCATTCTTTCAAATTATACATTAAAATAAGACATGCTTTTTCTTTCTGATTTTTACAAAAATAAATTCGGCTGCAAAGTTTATAAAATTGCCCTCGATGCCCATTGCACCTGTCCAAACCGCGACGGCACAAAAGGAACTGGCGGCTGCATTTTTTGCAGTCAAAGCGGAAGCGGCGATTTCATCGGAACTTCAGTTTTTCTAAAAAGTCAGTTTGAAGAAGGTGTTTGCCTTGTCGAAAAAAAAGCCCGCGGGCGAAGCGGAAAAAACAAAGCGCTTTTTTTGCCGTATTTTCAGTCATTTACTTCAACTTATGGAAATTTTGAAAAATTAAAAGAACTTTATCTGGAAGCTCTTTCATTCAAAAATGTCTGCGGAATTGCGATTGCGACCAGGCCTGATTGTCTTTCTTTTCAAATTATTGAACTGCTTAAGCAAATCTCACAAAAATTTTTTGTTCAAATTGAACTTGGCCTTCAGACTTCTTGCGAACAGACTGGAAAATTTATAAACCGTTGCTACACAAATGATGATTACAAAAATGCTGTGTCTCTGCTAAAAAAAGAAATTCCAGGCGCTCATATCGTAACCCACTTGATTTTCGGGCTTCCTGGAGAAAAAAAATCGGATATGCTTAAAAGCGTAGATTTTGTGCTGGATAATTTTACGGAAGAAAACTTTTTTGGAATAAAAATTACAAATCTTTATGTTGTAAAAAACACTGTTCTTGAAAAAATGTTTGCTGAAGGAAAATTTGAATGCATGGAAATGGAAAATTATTTTGAAATATTAAAACTTGCTTTTGAAAAAATGCCAGAAAAAGCCGTAATTCACCGTTTTACAGGAGATCCTCCAAAAAAAATTGCCATTGCTCCTCAATGGGCCTTAAATAAAAAAACTGTATTGAGCTATGCAAATAA
>NZ_DBJD01000086.1:0-953 GCF_002297065.1 Treponema sp. UBA785
TTATTTCGTGATATAATTTAGTTATGTTTGATGCAGGATATATCTGTAAAAAAATTTATAAAGCTGTTTATCTCGTCAGATTGATGGGACATTCTCAAGACCCTGTGGCGTATATTCATATTAAGGCCGGGCGGGAAGCTTTTGTTGAAGCGAATGAACTTTATGAGCAGTTTGCGAAAATTAAATGGAACACGTCGCTTTCGACTGCTGATTTGGAAATTTCGCTTGATGAAAGTCTTGCGGAAAATGCCCTGAAAATCGAATTTGTTGAAGATTTTTTTGATGATGAAACTGGACGGACAAATAAATATCCTGTTCACGAAGAAGATTCGGTTATTGTTTTTTAGTTGCCGTAAATCTGAATTTTTCGAGCCCTGTTTTTTTTGAGTATTGAGCGCAAGAAAAGCAGGGTTATTTTTTTGAAGAAAGTGATTTTCTAAACTGGTTTGTTTTTTATGCCGATTTTCTAAAAGGAATAGTTTAAATTTTTGGTTTTTCTGAAATTTTGTGGGGGGGGCGGATTTTGGAAAATTGCCTTTTTTTGAACTGGATTTGAAAAAATGAATAATGTTTTTTTTAAGAAAGATTTTTATTTGCAGTTTATTGACGGAAAAATTTGCGGTTTAGGCGGAATTAAAAAGTTTTTGAGCGTTGCAGTGTTTTTGCTTGCGGCAACTTTTTTTTGTGTGGCAACGGATTATAAATGGAACGGCGCTTCGAGCGGAAATTGGGGCGAGGCTAAAAACTGGAATGTTATTGACGAAAACGGGAACGAAAGCGCTTCAAGTGTTTGTCCAGGAGCTGGGGATTCTGTGAGATTTGATACAGAAGTTACAATCACTGATTCTGTAATCGCCGGAAAAATTGTTGCAGAAAAAGGTCTTGTTTTTGAATCTGATTTAAGCGCGGCGGAAATTGAAGTTAAAAATGGAAATTTATCTGTTGGCGGAAAT
>NZ_DBJD01000086.1:1002-14921 GCF_002297065.1 Treponema sp. UBA785
CGGAAATGTTCTTGTAAATGCAGATGTGAAGATTGAGTGCTCTAAAGTTACTTTTGAAGGAAATCTAGTAAGCCGTTCGAAGGATTCAAAAAAAGATGTTTCGATAACTGGCGACTGCGTTTTTAAGGGGACTGTTGGCTCGAAAGTAAGCGCTTCTAATAACGAAAAAATTAAGAATTTGTCAGTAAGCGGTTCTGTTACTGCTTTTGGCGATTTTTATACAAGCGGAACTTTAACTTTTAGTAAAGATGTGGTTTTGGCTGCGGACGATATTGTTTTTTCGGCAGAAAACAATATTTCGTTTAAAGGCGGCATAAAAGGAAGCGCGTCTGGAAACGGCACTGTTTATTTTGGTGGAACTACAGCAACGGCTTGCGAAATTGAACTTGACGGTTCCGTAATAGATGTGAACAATTTGGTTTTTAACGGAAATGCGGTTTTGAACTCAAGTGTTTCTGCGGCAAAAGACATTGTTTTTAATTCAAATGCGGTTTTGAACTCAAGTATTTATGTTTATGCGAAAAACGATATTCATTTTAATGGCAGTGAAGACAGCGTAAAAATCGGATGGTGGACGAATCTTTCTTCTGAGTCCGGCAGCATTTTTTTTGGAAGCGAAACTTCTCCTGTTAAGGTAAGCCTGTCTAATTCTTCTGGAATAATCAGCGTTAATACTAAAAATAGCGGAAAAACATTTTTTTACGGCGGCTTGAACGGAAATTTTGGACTTTATGTGAGCGGAAATGCAGAAATTTATGGAGACAATGTTTTTTCTGGAGAAGTAAAACTTGAAAATTGCAGCGAGTTGATTTTTAAGGGGGCAAATACTTTTGACAATCTTGTAATTGCAAAAAACTGCGGGAATTTAATTTTTATCGAAAAAAACGGTTTTAAAAATACTGTAAACCTTGAAAATTGCGGAATTGTTGAGTTTTACGGAAACAATACTTTTAGCAAAAAGTTTTTTGTTAAGGCGGAAACTCTTGCATCAACTGTAAAATTTAAAAATGGTTCATATCAATCATTTTCTTCTATGGAGCTGAAAGGTTCAAGCTCTGAAAATACGGTTACTCTTTCTCTTTCTGTGTTGGATTCTTCTAGTGAAGAGAAGTGGTATGCGGTTTTTTCGGAAAATCCGGTTTCAGAAAACTTTAAATATTCAATAATCGATAAGTCTGTTTCTGTAGTTTCTGTCGGCTCATCGGAAGAAAAACTTCTCGGATTGATTCCTTCGGACAAAACTGTCAAAGATTCTGTGCCGGACAGCCCGACTTCTGAAACTTGGTTTTCGCACAAATATTTTTGGCTTGGAAAATCTGACTCAAACTGGGCAAATTCGTCAAACTGGGCTTACGACGAAGAGGGAAATTATTCGGCTTCTGTTTTTCCTTCGGTTGATGGCGGAAAAAGCGAAATTGTCGTTGCAAAGGGAAACTCTAGCTTAAGTTCTCCTTATATTTTGACGCTCGAAAAAGACGTTAACTTAAAAAGTCTTACTGTAAATAAAGACGCGGCAATTGATTTGCAAAATTTTAGTGTAACTTGCGCAGAAAATTTTACAAATAACGGAACTTTGCGGTTAAAGGGCGAAGGTCAGATAATTTCGGCAAAAATGATCAACGGTTCGGACAGCACTGTTGAATATTATGGAGATTTTTCGGATTTTGTTTGGAATGGAAGCGGCGCTGATTATTTTGAATACGAAAATTTAAAAATTACAGGCCGCGGTAAAACTTCACAGAAAATCAAGGTTTTAAAAGAAGTCTTTGTTGAAACGAGTGGAGATTTTAGTTTTGGAGCGGAGAATGTTTTTTTGGGCGCGGTGAATGTTGAAAACTGCGGAAATTTGGTTTTTGCTGAAAAAAATATTTTTTCTGATGAGGTGAATATAAAAAACTGCGGAGATTTAAGTTTTTTTGGTCAGAATGATTTTAATGGAACTGTCGCTTTGCTTAAGGTTGGAAATGCCGTGATAAACGGTGATTCTGACGGTTGTGTTCTTTCTGGCGGCGCAGAATGTAAAACTTTGAACGCGAAATGTCCTGTAAAATTGAATGGAGATGTGACGACGACGGAAACAAAAACTTTTGAAGAAATTGTTTGCGGTCAGTTTTATGAAAAATCCGTTTTTGCGGCTTCCGATGCTGTTTTGACGGACAAAAAAGCAGTTTATGTAAAAGGTGGCTTGAGTTCAGAGAATAAAAAATTAAAAATAGACGCCAGCGCATTTTGCAAAAGTTCCATTGACGGATTTTTAGAACTAGAAATAACAAAAACACTCGAAGTTGCAGGGAATGTCGGCAGCACAACGCCGCTCGGAGCAATCATTGTTTTAGAAAATGCAATTTTTTCGAGCGCAGAGCCTGTTCAAAAAGTTTTTTCTGTTGGAAATCAAAAATATTCTGGGAAGGTTACGGCTCGGTCTGGGCTTGAAATAAAGGCCTGGGCTGATGGCGCAAATGTTTCTGGCGTTGTATTTTCTGGTTTTGACGTTGCCGGCGCTCTTTCGTTGACTGCGGATTCTGCGGAACTTTTTTGTGCTGATTATATTTCTTCTGGCGAGCAAGTTTTTAATTGTGCTGGCGGAGTAAAAATCCTTTCGGAAAATACTGGAATTTCTGGAAACTGGCAGTGCAAAAATGGCAGAATTGAATTAAATGAAACTGCTTTGGTTTTAGATTTTTCGGACGGCTCGTTGGAAAATTCTTTTGAATTAAAGTCAGAACTCGAGGCTAAAGACGTTTTCTTTTATTCCGGCAAATTGACCGTTGCAAGCGGAAAAACTCTCAAAACTGGCAATTTTGCCGCTTTTGGAAAAAATTATTCTAAAAATGACTCTCGTTTTTCTGCGGAAGAAAATTCGCGGTTTGCATATTTTTGGGACGATACAGATTCATCAATTTTTAAATATAAAGAAAGCGGAATCGGGGCGGAGCTTTCTGTAAATGGCGCAATTTTTGAAGTTTCAAAAAATTTTTATGCAAATGGACTTGATATAGAAGGTCTTGAATTAAAAATTCCGGACAATTCCGCATCAAATCCGCAGTTCAATTCAAGTTCCACTGTTACAAAAAATCAATGGGGAATTCCTTATGCGGTTGCATTCAATTCAAAAATAACGAAAACAACGGTCAAAGGCGGATGGCTTGCGGCAGGAGCGGATTCTCAAAATTGCGAGAACGGTTTGCAGAATTCAAATGTTCAGTTTGCCGTTCCAAAAATTAAAAAAGCATACTCGGTTTACGACGATGTAATTTTTGTTGAATTTGACTTGCCGCTTGAAAACTCGAATGGCGAAATTGCAGAAAATATTGCAGGACTCAAATATTCTAACGGTTCAGAAAATTTCGAAGGTGTTTATTCTGATTCTGATTGTGCAGAAAAATTGACGGCTGCAGACGGAGATGTGAGCAGTTTTTATTTAAAAGGTCAAAATTCATGGAATACAGATGCGACTGGAACTTTGGCGTGCAGTTCGGCTTTAAAATCTCTGGTTGATTCTACAGACCGAAAAGGCGTTCATAAAAATTTAACGACGGATTTGAGTTTTTTGGAAGGAATTTTTACTTCTGCTGACGGACACACAATGTGCGAAAATTACGGAGCTGGAAACAAAGATGGTTCTGTGCCAGAGCGGTATACTCTGACGGAAGACCGGGCAAGTCCTGTTTTGATTGCAGTTTACACTGGACAGGAGCTTCACACGAACGGAAAAGCCTCGGAGCAAAAGTCTTACGATTCTCACAATTTTATTGAATTTAGATATTCGGAAGCGGTGAACATTGCTTTTGACGATGGCACAATTTTACGGAGCGAAGGCGGAGATTCTAATATCCGTGCAACCGAAAATTTTGGCAAAACTACAGGAAGCGGAACTCAAGACGAAAATGGCAACGGGCTTATCGTCAATGGTTTTGCTTCAATTGAAAACGGAAAATTGCTCGCTTTTTCGAAAGATGACTCAGATTCGCCTCATGCGCTTTACCGTCTTTTTAGCACAAAAGCCGGAGAAGAAGACAGCATTCAGACTCATCGCGTTCGTTTGAGCATTGCCGGGTGGACGAACGGAACTGTAAGTTTTACCGACAGTCTGAATCCTTCTTTTAACGGCGAATATCTTTATTGGCCGGGTTGCATTCAAAAAGCAGAAACCCCAACAGGAATTGTTCATTCTCTCGAAAATTCCGCAATAAGCGATCTTTTTGGCAACAGAATTGATTCAAAAGGTACGGAAACAAACCACAAGCTGCAGGTTTTGACAATAAATAACTATCCGTCAGACGGAGAAAAAGACGTTTCTAAAACTGACTCTCTTTACGGTGAATGGGACGTTCTTTGTCCTGTTGTTGCTCCAGTAATAAAGTCTGAAACTTCATGGAACAGCTGGGCTTTGGGAGAAGAACAGGATTCGTACGAAATTTTGGGAACTTCAAACACGGCTTCGGACACGACTTTAAAATTTATCGAAGTGCATTTTTTCGACAACGACAAAACTCAGGCTCAAAAATGGAATTCGTGGTGGCGGACAAGAAAAGGCTGGAACGAAGACGGAAAATTGCCAGAAAATCGTGGCGGTGCGCGTCCGGACGACAGTTTTGCAAATTCAAAAACTTTTGGCGGAATAAGGCTTTGCTCTCTTAAAAATGCAAATTCAAATTTCTCTTACAAAATAAAAAAATCTGACAATTCTGGAACCGAAGCCGAAACAGGAGAATTTTCGTTTGAAGGCGAAACCGACATTTCTCCTGTCGTTTACGGAAATATTTTTAAAGAACAGCATATAAAAACTCAAGCCGACGGACTTTATATTCGTCTTCCTTTGAAAGACAAAAAACTCGCTCTTCGGGCAACTTTTGAACTTTATTACGCTCCTCAAGACAGTTACATAACGGATCTTGCCGGCAATCTTCTTTCAGGTTCATACACGCAAAAAACAAAATTTATATCTCTCGATGTAACTCCTCCTTCAATTGTCATGACTCTTGCCCCGATTGGCGAAAATAAAATTTATGCGATTTTTTCAAAACAGCTGGCTTTTGGAAACGAAAACACATTTTTCAAAAATTTGAGCGAAGCGGAGTTGAACGAAGCATTGTCGCAGATTGCAGAAAGTTTTATTTTGGTAAAAAAAGGTTCTTCCGCAGGAAGTTCCGCCGAAGAAAACGCAATTACAAAAGCAGAATATGTTTCTTCTTCGGACGAATACACGGCGCTTTTGTTCACCCTCGAAAAAACAATAAATCTTTTAGACGTAGAAAACCTTTGGCTCAGAAATGTTGGCTATAATTCGCAAAAAGTTGAAGATGGACTTGGGCTTGCTGTCGCAGACACAAAAATCCACGACTTTTTAGGAAACTACATGACTGAAAATTCAGGACACGCTCTGAGCGATTTTGCAGTAAACGCGCTGGACGTTCTTTATGCCTATGCAGACTCAAAAGACAATGACGACTGGAACAAAAAAGGCATTTACGGCCAAAACCAGGCTTCTGTTTCTAGCGGCTACACTGTTCACGATTTTTCGGCGGAACAAGGAATTTACGATGCGCTTCTCGAACAGCGCGATATTACTCTCCAGATAAAAATAAACGGCGAAATGGAATCTGACAGAAGATTTTTACTCGTGCCTTCAAAAAAATCAGCCCTTTCTTCAGAAATGATAAGCGACAAAATAAACCTTTTGCTTGGAACAGACTGGCGGGTTTGGCTTCCAACTTCGCTAAAGGCAGTTGCAACTCAGCCGAATTCTTCTGTTATGAGCGAAAATTTTCCGGAAAGTGCGGACGGCGGCAACGGAATTTTGTGGAATTACACTCTCAAAAACGAAGATTACGATTTTAATAGCGGAGACGAGATTCAATTTTTGTTCAAATTTACAGACGCGGACGGAAACGACATTTTGCTCGACAACGACGCAGACGATTTTACAGGCGGTTCGGCAAATCCTTCTCCTCTTGTTCCTCTTTATGCGCTCAAAATGCCGCTTGAAAAAATAAATGCCGGCAATTTTTCATTTGTCGATTTGTGGTCGTTCAAGATAAAAAACATAAAGCAGCAGCGCGGTGGTGTTACAATTCTAAACAACGTGATAAACGTAAACGCGCGGGAGCAGACCGTGCTGGAGGTAAATGTGCCGGAAGGCGGAAATCTCAATGTTTTTGTCATGACTGTCGACGGAAACATTGTAAAACGCCTAAATCACGGACGCGTAGACTCCGGAACACATTATTACCGCTGGAACGGAACAAACAACGCCTCAAAACCAGTAGCGCGCGGACTTTATTTTGTGCGCGTTGTTGGTCCTGGAATTGACGAAACACGAAAAGTTTTGTGCGTAAAAGAATAAAAATAATAAAAATTTGGACGGCATTGAACTGTCAAACCGGTCTTTCGCAGTTCCGCTTTTCGCTCCATTAAAAAAGCGAATTATTTTCATAATCCGCTTTTTTAACGCTTCGCGCTGCTGCAGCCCGGCGTAAGTTTTTTTTACAAAAAGAACATTTTTGGCTTATAAAAAAACATTCCTTGACCTTAATTTTTTTATTGTTCATAATCTTACAAACATGGATTTAAATTTTCGAAAAAATATCCGCTTTAATGATTTTGGACGTGCCGAATGTACTGAGATTTCTCCTGTTGCAGGCGCTCTCGAAGATATTAGTTTGAGTGGCTGTAAAATTCATTATGACGCGCCTGTTTCAATCAATATGGAAAATGATTACGAAATTCATTTTCGGCTTTCTCGCGCTGGCAAAGATGCCCTAGTTTTAATGTGCCATCCGCAGTGGTTCAATCAAAAAGACGACGGTTCTTCCGAAGCTGGATTCCTTTTTCTTCATTCTTTGGATTCTGAAGCGTTGCAATCTTATATTTTGCAGCGTCAAAAAGAAGAAATGGTTGAAAAATTCGATGGAATAATGCCTCAAGGTGACACATGCCAGTTTGTATAACAAAATTAGAAGGAACTGCTTTTCTTGCGTTTCCTGAATGTAAAAATCTCCTTGCTTCTGAACTTTCCAGACGTTTTAATTATGGAAAAATTCTTTCTGCCGCGACAATTTCGGGTTCTGCTTTTGCCAGCAAAAACTGCCAGTGGTTTGGCGATTTGCTTTATTGTCCTGATTTTTGCGTGGATTCCAGACCAGAAACTAAATCTGCAAAAAACGGAGATTTGCCGTATTGGGCGAGCGTTGCCCTGACAGAGCCGTTTTTGCTTCGTTTTGAATCAATAGGAGAAGCATCTCGCGCTCTAAAAGAAATTCAGAGGAATTGGGCGCCTTATCAGTATCAATTTTTTAGACGCGGAGCTTTAATTCAAGAAAAGCTTCCTTACATCAATTTAAAGGACAAGAATTTTTTTAAGGTTGATGAAGAAAACGGCGAAAAACATTTTTCTCTCGAAATCCCAAAGTCGCCAATGGGCCTTTACACTTTAATTGACGAAAAGACGATTTTTGCAGGAGCTGTAACTTCGAGCTCAATTCCTGCCGGACTTATAAATTTTGTAGAAGATCACGAAAATCCTCCGAGCCGTGCATATCTTAAAATCCAGGAAAGTCTGACACTGGCCCATCATTTTTTTGGAGCTGAGCTTCCCGGAAAAAACTCAAAATGCTTTGAAGCTGGCGCCTGTCCTGGCGGCTGGACTTGGGTTTTGCGCGGTCTTGGAGCGGACGTTTTTGCTGTTGACCGGGCCGAACTTGTTCCTTCACTTATGGAAGATTCCCACGTAAAATTTTTGGCACACGATGCTTTTACTTTAAAACCGGAAGAGGTTTGCGCAGAACTTGACTGTCAAAAACTTGATTGGGTTTTTAGCGATGTAATTTGCTATCCTGAGCGTCTTTTTGAATGGATAAGTCTTTGGCTGGAAAGCGGCCGCACAAAAAATATGATTTGCACGATAAAAATGCAAGGCGAAATCGACTGGGAGCTTGTAAAAAAGTTTGCCGATATTCCAAATAGCCGGGTTGTCCACCTTCATTACAATAAACACGAATTAACTTGGATTCATGTAGAAAAATAGCAGCCAGACTTCTTTGCCGCAACTCTCCTTTTAAAGGCCGAAAGTTGCAGTTTTTTTTAATGACAAAGTTTTGGTAATGCTAAATTTTTTCGAGATCGTATGGCGTGTCTTGGTAAACGTAATAGTTTAGCCAGTTGCTGAAAAATAAATGCGCTGTGCTTCTCCAAATGTTGTAAGGCTTTTGTTCAGGATTGTTTTTTGGAAAATAATTTAAAGGAATTTCTATCGGTAGTCCTTTGTTTTTGTCGCGCCAGTATTCTTTTGAAAGGGTTTCTGTGTCATATTCAAGATGTCCCATCATAAAGATCGAGCGGTTGTCTGAACTTTTGCAGAGAGTAATTTCGTTTTCCTGGTTTTCTGCTAAAACGGTCAAATCTTTTACTTTTAAGATTGAATTTCGGCTGACAGTTGTATGGCGGCTTGTCGGAACTGGAAAAATATCATCAAATCCGCGCAAGAGAGGGTCATTTTCTGTAACTTTGTGGTTTGGAATTATGCCAAATGCTTTTTTTTCGAGCTGAACTTTTTTTATGCCGTAATTATGATAAAGTCCTGCCTGCGCTCCCCAGCAGATGTAAAGCGTGCTGAAGACGTTCTTTTTTGCATAGTCCATGATGTCGCAAAGCTCATTCCAGTAATCGACATCTTCAAACGGCATTTGTTCGACAGGTGCGCCAGTAATTATAAGACCGTCGTACTTGTTTTTAAAAATGTCGCTCGACGGAATGTAGAATTTTTCAAGATGCTCTAAACTTACATGACTTGCAGCATGATTTTCCATTCTGACAAGCGAAATGTCTATTTGAAGAGGAGTGTTTCCCAAAAGCCGTAAAAGCTGTGTTTCTGTTGTTTCTTTTGTCGGCATTAAATTGACGATTGCTATTTTTAGAGGACGAATATCCTGTGCGGCGGCTCGGTTTTCCGTCATTACAAAGATATTTTCGTTTTCTAGCACTGTGCGTGCCGGCAAGTCGCTTTGAATTTTTATTGGCATAGCCTTAACTGTAGCAAAATTTTTAATATTATGCTATTGTGCTATTCTATTATGAATCTTTCCGGAAATCGTAAAGCCGCATTAAAAAAACTGAAAAATTTATTTTTCTCGTTAAAGTCTGATGTAAAATCGTTTAGAGCGAAATTTGATTCAGTTTTTACAAATTCAATCTTGCCAAACAACGTTGAATGTTCAGAACGTTCTTATGGCGGAGTTAGCTGCGATTTTTTTTTGCCGGAAATTTACATTACAAAACGGATAATTCTTTATATTCACGGCGGATGCTTTGTCGGCGGTTCAAAGCAGGCTTACCGTAATTTTGCCGCTTCTCTTGCTTCTGCTGCAAGCGCTCGTGCTGTTGTCCCGGAATTTCGGCTTGCTCCGACCCACGCTTATCCTGCTTCTCTTGAAGATGTTCAAAATGTTTTTAAGACGATTTATACTGAAGAGCTTGTTGCAAATTCACTTGAATACGATAATTCAAAAAATCCCGACGATTCAAAATCAGAAATAATTATAATGGCTGACGGTTCCGGCGCTTCGATTGCGCTTGGTCTTGTTTTGAGCCTTTCTGAAAAACTCCGCTCTTCGATTTCAAAAATCGTTCTTTTTAGTCCTTGGCTTGATCTTGGGGCTGATTCTAAAAAGTTTACAGAAAAAAAAGTTTGCGATGAGCTTTATACCGCAGAATCAATGTTCCGTGCCGCAGAAATGTACACTTTCCAAAATAACCGGAACATTCCTTTTGTTTCTCCGCTTCGCGCTACAGAAGAGCAGCTTCGTTTTTTTCCTCCTGTTTATATTCAAATGGGAGAAAATGAGTTTTTGCTTGATGACGCTGAACGAATGGAAAGAATTCTTCTTGAAGCAGGCGGAAAATGCACTTTGGATGTCTGGAAAAATATGCCGGCAATGTTTCAGCTTGCGGATGAATATTTTGAAGAATCGCATCTTGCCGTTGAAAAAATCGGACGGCTTTTTACAGTACAAAAAATTAAGGAAGGTTTATAACGATGGAATTGGTTTGCCCTGCTGGAAATATCGAAAAATTGTCTTATGCGTATAATTACGGAGCAGACACGGCTTACATTGGACTTAAAAAATTTTCATTGCGAGTAAAAGCCGACAATTTTTACGAAGACGAATACAACCGCGTAATTGAATTAAAAAAACGCTTTCCTGGAAAAAGACTTTTTTGCGCATTGAATATTGCTTTTCATAATCAGGACATAAAAGCTTTTTTGGACAACCTTGATTATTTTAAGCAGTATCCGATAGATGCATTTATCGTGCAAGATTTGGGAATGGTTGACATTTTGCAAAAGAATTTTCCAAAAGCACATCTTCATCTTTCAACTCAAGCCAGCTGCATGAATAAAGAAGCCGTAAAAATGTACAATAGAATCGGCTTTAAAAGAGTTGTTCTCGGACGCGAAACAAGTTTGAACGAAATTCGTGAAATCAAAGATGCAAATCCTGATGTTGAGCTTGAATGTTTTGCTCACGGCGCAATGTGTATTGCATATTCTGGGCGTTGTCTTATGAGCGCCTATCTTACAGGCCGCAGCGCGCAGTCGGGCTTTTGTTCGCAGTCCTGCCGCTGGGATTTTGACGTTGGCATTAAAAATCCTGAATTCCGCCTTTCTGACGGAAAAACTGTAAATCTTCTCGAAGCTGTCTCTTCTTTTTCTTGCGCAGATGGAACTCAGACAAAATTAACTCAGTCTCAGGCAAAAGCTCTTGCCCAGAGCGGAAACCTTGTTCTTCAGGAACATAAACGTCCGGGAGAATATTTTCCTGTTTTTGAAGGCGACGACTTTACAGCAGTTCTTTCTTCAAAAGACTTGTGCATGATTGATCATCTTGCTGATATGAAAAAGGCCGGAGTCGATGCAATCAAGGTTGAAGGACGAATGAAGTCGATTTATTACGTTTCGATGGTTACACGTGCTTACCGAAAAGCGCTCGATGCCCTCGAAGGAAAAATTTCTGCTGAAGAAGCGGCTCCTTTTATTTCAAGTTTAAAAGAAGTTCCTCACCGCGAAAGTACAACTGGTTTTTATTACAGCCGTGCTCATGCTGACGAGACTACAGTTGGAGCAAGCGACAGCCCTTATGATATGGCAGGTTCTATTATTGAAGAAATTACCGGAAGCGACTTGGAAAAAGTCTTTAAAAATGGCGAAGAACTCGAAAAAGCACGCCAGAAAGAACTTGAAGAAATGGATCCGCGCATGCGCTCCGCTGTAGAAAAAGACCTTGAAGAGCATCCGGAAAAAGTTGTTCACTCTGTTAAAAAAATTGACGGATACAGGCTTTATCTTTACGAGTCTCTCAACAAAACGGACAAAGGAACTGATTTGGAACTTGTAAGCCCGGATATTCTGTCAGAAAAACTGTGCGGAAACGACTACATTTTTGTAAATCCAAAAAACGGCACAATCCTTGACTGGGTAAATCCAGACCACGACTGTGCGATTTATACAAAAGCAAAAATTTCTGTTGGAACAATAATCCGCACAAAAAATCCGGATTTTGTTGAAGGCCAGATGCGTTATACAGGACGCTAAAAGTTTTGTAAAATTAAGCCCTGCCAGAGCATTATTAAAAAACTCGATGCAGGGGATTTTTTTGCAGATTTACACTTTTTTTTGAGGCAGTTCCCTTACAGCCCATGAAACATCGACCATTCTGTGCTCAATGTTTTCGATTCGTTGGAAGGTAAGACAGTCTGCCCTGTGAACCATGATTCCGTTGCGGGTGCTTGAGTATCCTACGATTACATCGCCCGGTTTTGGACGGCAGCAGCCTGCAAGTCTGTAGAATACGTTTTTCATTCCATCGACTTTTACTTCGCCAGTGTAACGTTCATCAATCTTTTTTTCTGCAAATTTCGGATTTACGGAACGTTTTTTCTTTTTTTCTTCCTGGATTGAGCGCGCTCTTTCGTTATTTGCCGCTAAATCTGCTGCTCTCTGAGCTTCTGCCGCCTTGTCCACAAAAGTAGGATCGTTTGTTACAAGCCAGCTGTGGATTCTGGAACGGGCTTTTGACGTGTGTACAGATTTTAACTGGCTTTCTGTTGGGTGAGCCTGCGGATTTGTAATAATTTCGATAATCTGTGTGTTTTTGAGCGGCTGTGTGAGAGGAATTATTTTTCCATCTGCCTTTGCGCCTACAATTTTTTCTCCAATTTTTGAATGTACGCAGTATGCAAAGTCAATTGCGTTGCTTCCAGCTGGAAGATGAATGACATCGCCTTTTGGAGTGAATACGAAAATTTCGTCAGAAAGCAGTTCTCCTTTTAATTCAGCAAAAAAACTTTCGTCCGAGAGTTTTTCATTTTTGAGAGTCTGCAATTGATTGAAAATTCCGAGATTGCTTATATCGACTTTGTCGTGATTTGTGCCTTTTTTGTAAAGCCAGTGGCTCGCAACACCGTGTTCTGCTTGTTCATGCATTTCTTTAGTACGGATTTGGATTTCGAGAGGCCGGCCTTCGCACATGACAGTTGTATGGAGCGACTGATAGCCGTTTGCCTTTGGCATGGCAATGTAATCTTTAAAACGTCCTTCCATTGGTTTCCATAGTCCGTGGACAATTCCAATCAAAGTGTAACATTCTGCATTTGTCTGGCAGATTACACGCAGTGCAAGAAGGTCGTAGAGCTGGGCTGCCGGAACGTTGCGTTTTTGCATTTTTTTGTAGATTGAATAAAAATGTTTTGCCCGGCTCGAAACAGTCACTTTTATTCCTGCTTTTTCAGAGGCCTTGTAGATTGATTGAACTGCTTTGTCGAGGTAAGAGGCGCGTTCTCCTTGTTTTTGATTTACAATCGCCTTAATTTGCTGAAAAACGTCCGGGTTTGAATATTTTAGGCTTAAATCTTCAAGCTCGTTTTTCATAGTTTGCATACCAAGACGGTCGGCAAGCGGTGCCCAAATGTCGATTACCTCAGCCGCAACAAGGCGCTGTTTTTTTTCTTCGATAGATTTTAGGTGGCGCATGCGGTCAAGACGGTCGGCAAGTTTTACGAGGATTACGCGAACATCGTCAATCATTGCAAAGAGCATTTTTCGGATATTGTCCGCTTGCTGGATTGAGCTTGCATTGATTTTCATGCCAGTGATTCTTGAAGTGTCATAAACAATTCTTTCGATGACTGTTCCGAATTTGTCTTCGACTTCTTTTGTTGTTATGTCTGGAATTTCAAAAATTGAATGCAAAAGACCGCAGACAATACATTCTCCGTCCATTTTTGATTCTGCCAGAATTGAAGCGACGCGCATTGGATGCAGATGATATGGTTTTCCGCAGGAACGTGTTAGAGCAGATGTTTTTTCGCAGAGAAAGTTCCATGCTTGTGTAAACAAGTCTTTTTCCTGCTGGGTATAATTTTCTCCAAATGTGGCAAAAAACTGATTTAACAGAATATCTTTGTCAAATTCCGTGCTGTTAGTAATGATGTCGAATGCCATAAAACATCTCCCATCAGATTTTTATGTATCTGAATACAGGCAAGTTTGTTTAGATAATATCACAATTTTCAGTCATTATAAAGTTACTACAAAATGTTAAAAAATACTTTTTTTTGAACTGAAAAATTTAATAAAAATAAGCGTTTTCTTATTTTTGATTTTACATTTTCTAATGAAAAAACTGGAAATAAAAGATTATAATAGAAAAATAAAAATGATTTATAAGGGCGAATGTCGAGTTTTTGAAAAAACGGCTTACTAACTTAACAAGGTTGCCATTGCAGTTCTTGGCAATGCGATGTTTGCATAGCAAACTCGGTTAGCAGTCTAATGAAAATTTTCAACGGATTATCGGGTCAAGCCCGATAATGACAAAAAGCGGACAAGGGATTTGTGCGTGGCAAGCACGCTGCGAGATTTT
>NZ_DBJD01000086.1:15102-34222 GCF_002297065.1 Treponema sp. UBA785
GGTTTTTGCGAAAGCAAAAATGGCCCAAAAATATAAAACAGGAATGGCTTTTGATGAAAAAGACGGTTTTTAAGACAGTTATTTTTGCCGGAATGTTGCTTGCGGCAAATGTTTATGCGGCGGAAAATTCTAAAAAATATGTTCTTTCGGTGGAAGACGCAGTTAAAATTGCAAAAGAAAAAAATGTTTCGATAAAAAGGCAGAAAATTACTCTTGATGCGGCTTTGCGCGCAAAAAAGGACAGCTGGAATTCTGTGAGTCCGAGTGTGGCTGTTGGCGCAAGTTCGGCAGTTCCGGTTGATTTTTTGACGGGTGGCGACCAGTCTTCTGACTACAATGCGAGTTTTGGCGTTAATGCGAGCGTTTCTGTTTCGCTTTCGGCAAATCTTTTTACTTCGATGAAGAGCGCGCAGCTTTCTTTTGAGCAGAGCAAAATCAGTTTTGATGAGGCTGTCAGGCAGATTGAACTTTCTGTCCGCCAGTCTTATTACGGACTTTTGTACGAAAAGGAAAATATTGGACTTCAGGAAGAAAATTTAAGAATTGCAAAGCAGCAGTACGAAAGCAATCTTCAAAAATACAATGCCGGCAGGTTGAGCGAAGTTGACGCTTTGAGCGCGGAAGTAAACTATAAGTCGAAAATTCCGACGGTTGAAAACGCTTACACGGCTTATATCAACGACCTCGATAATTTTAAGCAGATTTTGGGACTTGCGGTTGCAGATGAAATTGAATTTACAGGTTCTTTGGACGATTATCTTTATTTGGGCGAAATTACGGTTGAAGAAAAAAATGTAACTTCGGCAGCTCTTCAAACCCTTGAGTCTCAGCTCGAAAGCGCAAAAGTTTCTGTAATGGACAAGCGTTTTTCGGCTTTTGCGCCGTCTTTGAATGCAAATTTGTCCTGGAGAGATTCTTCTTGGTATATTGGAAAAGATGATGCTCCTGATCCTAAAAAAACGGCTTCGGTTAGTTTGAGCGCGTCAATTCCTTTGGATGGAGTTTTGCCGTGGTCGCAAAAAAACAATGCGATCGACAGCGCAAAGGATAAGGTTTCTGATCTTGAGCTTCAGATTGATAACGAAAGAAAAAATTTTATCCGGACGATAAATTCAAGCCTGCGTTCAATAAAGCAGAGCCAGGAAGCAATAAAATACAAGCAGGCGAATGTTGAGCTTGCCGAAAAAAATTATTCTATGACGAGCGAAGCGTACAATCGCGGAACAAAGGATTTGCTTTCCCTGCAGAATTCAAATAATACGCTTTTACAGGCAAAGGTTTCTCTTAACAGCGAGATTTTGACTCTTGCAAAAACTATAATGAAATTAGAAAGCACAATCGGTGCTGATTTCGGGAGCTTGACAAAATGAAAATACGAAAATCGTTTATTGTTGCCGCTGTTGCGGTTCTTGCAGTCGTTTTGACGGCAGTTTATGCAAAAACTATCGGAAAATCTTCTGGAAAACCTGCTGGTTTTGATGGAAGAGGCGGACGAGGCGGAAATAGTGCCGTTGTTTCTGTGCGGACAATGACGGCAGAAATTACAACACTTCACGGCTATGTAAATACGAATGGAGAGGTTGAAAGCCAAAATTCGGTTTCGGTTTATCCGGATATGGGCGGAAAAGTAATTTCGACTTCTGTAATGCTTGGTTCTAGCGTAAAGAAAAACGACATAATCGCCTATGTTGATCCGAGCGAGCCGGGAACAAATTACCGTTCAAGTCCAGTTTACGCGCCGATTTCTGGAAGCGTGATTTCGACTCCTCTCAAAAACGGCAAAAAAGTTACTACGAGCACGGCAATTGCGATAATCGGCGACATCAACAATCTTCAGGTTACGGCAAATGTGCCGGAGCGTTATGTTGCGGTTTTAAAAAAGGGGCTGAAGGCTGAAGTTTCTGTCGAGGCATATCCTGGCGTGATTTTTGCAGCAACAGTGAGCAGAGTTTCGCCTGTTGTCGATGCAACAACACGAACGAAAGAGGTTATTTTGACTTTTGACCGCCACGATGAACGCATAAATGCCGGAATGTTTGCAAAAGTAAAACTTTACACGGAAGATTATTCAGGGGCGGTCGTAATGCCGTCGGATGCGCTTGTTCAAAACGGAGATGACTTTTTTGCGTATATTGTAAATTCTTCTGGTGGCGGCGAAACCGTTTCTAAAGTAAAAGTCGAAAAAGGAAAAACCGTTGACGGATATGTTCAGATTTTAAGCGGCGTAAAAGAAGGCGATAAAGTTGTTATACAGGGAATGGCGAGCTTGGGCGACGGTTCAAAAATATTGGATATTTCCAGCCCGACAAAAAAGAACTGATGGCTGCGAAAAAAAAGCGAGGAACTTATGTCTATTTCAAAAAAAACTCTTGAGCATCCTGTTTTAACGTTAATCGTTTTTGCTCTGCTTGGAACAATCGGAATTTTTACTCTTAAAAACGTTGCTGTAAGTTTGATGCCGGATGTTGACTCTCCTTATATAAATGTTCGTACGACTTATAAAAATGCAGGTCCGGAATCTGTCGAAAAAACGGTTACGAAAGTTTTGGAAGGGCAATTAGTTTCTTTGAGCGGATTAAAATCTCTTACTTCCACATCTTCCGAAGGATCTTCTTCAATCAGCCTTGAATTTAACTACGGAACAGATTTGGAAAGTGTTACGAACGACATTCGCGACAAAATAAGCCGCGTAACGCGAAATCTTCCGGATAATGCGAGTTCTCCTTCGATTTTTAAAATGAATGCGGATTCAATGCCGATTATGAGAATTGCAGTCCGCGGGAACCGTTCAAACGACGACTTAAAAATAATCGCCGAAGACCAGATTGTCGATCTTCTTGAGCAGGTTGACGGAGTTGCAGAAGCGAGTGTTTCCGGCGGACGTGAAAAAATTCTGAGAGTTGATGTTTCTCAAAACAGGCTTTCTGCTTATGGGCTTACGATGGCAAATCTTTCGGCTGCTCTTTCTAAACAGAATCTTGAACTTGGCGGCGGAAAAATCAACGAAGGCGAAACAGATTACACTATCAGAACTACAGGAGAATTTTCCAGCGTAGAAGAAGTTGCTGGCACTATAATAACGGCAAAAAACAATTATGTTGTGCGGCTGAGCGATCTTGCAAACGTTTACATGGGTTACAAAGACAAGTCAAGCGAAGTTTACATTAACGGACTTCCGGGCATTTACGTTTCTGTTACAAAACAGTCTGGAAAAAATACTGTTACTGTTGCGAAGGCGACTCGCGAAAAAATTGCAGAAATTCAAGATATTATGCCAAGCGATGTAATCCTCGATGTAATTTCTGATGACTCAGAATCAATTAACGATACAATTGCGACACTTTTGGATTCGGCATATTCAGGACTTGTACTTGCAGTTTTGATTCTGTTTTTGTTCTTGAAATCCGGAAAATCAACCTTAATAATTGCAATTTCAATTCCTCTTTCAATTATAATCACTCTTTTAGCAATGAATTTTGCCGGAATCACGCTTAACATGATGACTTTGACCGGTTTGATTTTGGGCGTTGGAATGATTGTAGACGCATCAATCGTAATGATTGAAAATATCTATGTTTACAGAAGCCGTGGCGCAAAACCGAAAATTGCCGCTGTCTTAGGTTCGCAAGAAATGCTCATGAGTGTAACTTCTGGAAACCTTACTACAATCTGCGTGTTTTTGCCATTTATCTTCTTTATAAAAGAGCTTGGAATGATGGGACAAATGTTCAAGGGAATTATTTTTACCGTTGTAATTGCTCTTGTTTCTTCTCTTTTTGTTGCAGTGTTTTTGGTTCCAGTTCTTGCAGGTGTATTTTTGCCTCTTACAAACAGGGCAGAAAAGCCGATTCGGTTTAAGCCGCTTGCTAAATTCTACGAAATCTTAGAAATTCCAATGACAGTTGTTACAAAAGCGTACAGAAAAGGCTTGAAATCTGCTCTTGAGCACAGAGCTTTGACTGTTTTTGTCTGTATTTGCGCGCTTTTGATGTCGTTTATTTTGATTCCAACATTAAAAGTCAACATGATGAACAACGGAACTGATTCGAGCGTGACGATGAATTTGACACTTGCAAACGGAACTCCGCTCTCTGAAACCACAGCTGTTTTAAGAGATTTTGAAAAAATTGTTGAAAAAGAAATTCAGGGCTATACGACTGTAATCACTTCGATTGGAACAGGCCGAAATTCAAGCACAAACAAAGGTTCAATTCAAATCAATTTGCCGGAGGATTCTAGCAAACAAATTGATACTTCCGATACAGTGCAGACTAAACTCAGAAAATACTTTAATTCATATCCGGGCGCAAGATTTACTTTTAGCCAGGGATTTGGACGGCAGATGACTGGTTCTGAATTTAAAATCCGTGTGCGTTCCGACGATTTGGACAAGGCGATGAATGTTGCCTCTCAAATCCGCGAAGTAATGGAAAAAATTGATGATATTGGAGAAGTTTCAATAGATACGGATCGCGGACTTCCAGAAATTCAGGTTGTAATTGACAGACAGCGCGCTTATTCTTTTGGAGTTGATGTGACGACGGTTGCAAAAGAAATAAATTACGCAGTAAATGGTGTTACGGCGACTACTTACCGCGAAAACGGCAAGGAGTATGATATGATTCTTCTTTACGAGCCAGATGACAGAAAATCTACCGCAAACCTTGAACAGATTTACGTAAAAGGCACAAACGGCATGGTAAGCGTTGCAAATTTTGCGGAAGTAAAAAAAGGTCTTGGTCCTGTAACAATCAGACGCGAAAATCAGACACGGCGAGTTACTGTGACTGCTGACAAAAAAACAGACCGAAATTCGACAGAAATTGTTCAGGAAATAAAAGATGGAATTGCAGAAAGTTTTATTATTCCAGAAGGAGTTTCTGTTGTTTACGAGGGAGCATGGAAAGACACAAAAGATCAGGGAAGAACATATCTTTTGATAGGAATAATGGCGATTCTTCTTGTATTTGGCGTAATGGCAGGAACTTACGAAAGTTTTAAAGCGCCGATAATCAATTTGACGACAATTCCATTCCTGATAATTGGAGTCGTATTCATATTTAAATTTGCGGGGCAGGCGTTCAGCATGACAAGCGCAGTTGGAATCATTATGCTTGTTGGAATTGTAGTAAACAATGGAATTATTTTGGTTGACTACACGAACTTGCTTATAGACCGCGGACGAAAAATGAAAGATGCGTGCCTCGAAGCTGGAGTAAGCCGTCTGCGTCCAGTATTGATGACAACTTTAACAACAATTCTTGGAATGATCCCAATGTGCTTTGCGACAGAAGGAAGCGCGGCTATGGTTCAGCCTATAGCAGTCGCTGTTGTAGGAGGACTTACATCGTCAACTTTTGTAACGCTTTTCTTTATACCGGTTTTGTATTCACTTATAATGAAAGAAAAAAAGCGCGAAAAAAGCCGGATCGAAGTGATTTTGACGGGTGAAAAATAAAAACAAAATTGCATCCTTGCAATTTTGTTTTTACGAGAAAAATCTGTTCACCAAAAGGCAAACAGAATTTTCTCTCTTTACGTTTTTGCGCCATCCTTGGCGCACTAATTTAGGAGCTTTGCATGATTCGCTGTGAAATAATTGCCAATCAGTCGGTTCAGGAAGAAATAACGGTTTTGCTTGAAGAAAAAATTTCTGATATACAATATACAATCGTGCCACTTGTGACTGGGCGTGGAAAAAATAGTTATAAACTTGGAAATTCAACTTGGCCAGAAACAAATTTTCTTTTGATTTCGTATATTGACGACAAGGATTTATCCATGGTCAAAGCCGTTGTAAACGCTGTAAAACAAAAATTTACTGGTGAAGGCATAGAGCTTTTTTGCGTAAAATCTTTGACATAAAATTACGTCCCTGCAATTCAAGGTTTTATTATGCGTAAAAAACATATTCCGAAAATTAAATTTTATTTTCTCATGAACAAAAAGTCTGGGGTTGTCTGCTCTACGGTGAGCGACAGACGGCAAACTGTTTATGAGGTTTTTCCAAAAGAGATTTTGACTGACGAAAATGGCGCAAATCTTCATTCTATTGGCAGGCTTGACGCAGACACGGAAGGACTTTTGCTTTTTACAAATGACGGCAAACTTTCTGACTTTTTGACGCGTCCTCAAAACAAAATTGAAAAAACTTATCTTGTTGGTCTTAAAAATCCAGTTTCCTCTTCTGAACAAAAAGATTACGTTAAAAAAGCAGAGTTTGGGCTAGTTCTTCCGCCAGAAAAAAAAGCAGGCGAACAAAAAAGTTGTGGAGCAAAAATCGACTGGTTAAACGAAAATGAATGTAAAATCACCCTGACAGAAGGAAAATTTCACGAAGTAAAAAGAATTTTTTGTGCGCTTGGAAACGAAGTTGTTTTTTTAAAGCGGATAAAAATGGCAGGACTTTTTCTTGACGAAAATTTAAAACCCGGAGAATACAGGACTTTGACGGAAGCAGAAATTGAAGTTCTTTATGCAATGCTATGAGTTTTTGTTCCGATTACATCTCTTAGCATGTTGTTAAGGTCTTTTTCGATGTGAACGTTTTTAAAACCTGTCTTTTCAAAAAGTTTTGCGGTCTGTTCGGCATTGTATTCTCCTGTTTCCATTATCAGAGTTCCGCCACAGACAAGATGCTCAAAACACTGGGGAACAAGCCTTTTTATCAAAAAAAGGCCGTCTTCTGTTCCCGAATATTCTCCGTCAGAGCAAACATCTCCGTCCAAAGCAAGCAAAGGTTCGCTTCTGCCGTCTTTTAAAAGTTCGAGACTCTCAGAATGAGGAACGTAAGGCGGATTTGTCAAAATGTAATCAAAAGAAAAAGGTACGTTTTCAAACAAATCGGACTGAATGAGCCGGATTCGCGAAAGAGCAGAAGTTAGGTTTTCTGTATTGCTTAGTTTTTCGCCTTCGCCCAAAAGCCTTTCTGCATTTTTTTTGGTAATTTCCAAAGCGTCCGCCGAAATATCGACAAATGTCATTTTTGGCAGACAGTTTACCTGAATTCCGTCATTTTCTAAAAGCGCCTTGAGGACAGAAATTCCAACGCAGCCGCTTCCGCTGCACATGTCGCAGATTTCGGGAATTTTCTTTATACTTCCGTCTTTATTTTCGTTTTTTGAATAAAAAAGCGCGAGTGAATTTAATGCCTGCTCAATGAGGATTTCAGTGTCTGGTTTGGGAATCAAAACTGCCGGCGTTACATAAAAATCGTAACCGTAAAATTCCTTGTGCCCGGTAATATAGGCAACCGGAAGTCCCGTTTTTCGCCGCTGAACTGCATCTAAAAAGTTTGATTCCTGTTCTTTTGACAGATTGCAATCCCGTTTTAAAAGGAGCTGCGTTCTGTCAAAACCTGTAACAAACTGCAAAAGGACAGAAATGTCCAGGTCGGGAGAAGGAGAGTTTTTGAGCTGCTCCTTTCCGTATTTTTTTGCCTCAAGAATATTCAAGCTTGTATTTCCGTTTTATGCTTCAAGCTCTTTGAACTGTTCTTCTTTTGCGTAAACGTTCAGCGCATCGAGCATTTCGTCCATATTTCCCATCATAAACGAAGGCAGGTTATGCAAAGTCAAGTTGATTCTGTGGTCAGTTACGCGATCCTGCGGATAATTGTACGTTCTGATTTTTTCAGAGCGGTCTCCGTTTCCAACCATACTTTTGCGGGCAGCAGAGCGTTCTGCATCGAGTTTTGACTGCTGAAAATCAAAAAGACGAGCGCGCAAAACTTCCCACGCTTTTTCTTTGTTTTTGATTTGCGATTTTTGATCCTGCTGAATTACGACAATTCCGGTCGGAATATGAGTAAGGCGAACAGCAGAGTCGGTAGTATTTACACATTGGCCTCCAGGACCGCCCGCACGCATAACGTCAACGCGAACATCCCCCGGATTGATTTTTACGTCAGCTTCTTCGGCTTCCGGCAAAACCGCAACCGTAACAGTCGAAGTCTGCAGCCGTCCTTGAGATTCAGTCTGCGGAACACGCTGAACACGGTGAACACCAGATTCCCAGCGCAAAGTTCCAAAAACAAACTTTCCCTGGATTTGAGTTACGATTTTGTTAAAACCGCCAACTTCAGTCTCCTGTGCTTCAAGATTTTCGTATTTCCAGCCTTTTCTTTCGCAGAGATGGCAGTACATTTCCCACATATCGCGCACAAAAAGCGAAGCCTCGTCGCCACCAGCAGCAGAGCGGATTTCCAAAATAATATTTTTTTCGTCGAGAGGATCAGGCGGAATCAGTTTGAGCTTAATCTGTTCTTCAAGAACTGGAACTTTTTCTTCAAGTTCTTTCATTTCTTCACGGGCCATTTCCTTCATATCAGGATCATCTTCGGCTGTAATCATCATTTTGGCATCTTCAATGCCGGACAGACATTTTCTATATTCGTTTCCAACTTCAAGCACATCAGACAAATGTCCATGTTCACGCATAACATCCTTGTATTTTTTCTGATCTTTAACAAGGTCTGGATCTTGAACCATTTCGTTAATTTCTGCAAAACGTTTGTCCAGTTCATCAAGTTTTTTTAATAAATCCATTCCCACATATTACAAAAAACACGAGGATTTTTCAATTATCGCGCAATTTTAATGCCAATTTTAAGCAATTTTAAGCAAAAAAAACAGGACGGCATTTATCTTAAAAAACGGAATTCAGACAGGCTTTGTGTAGCAAATTACCTAAAAACCGGCTGCTTTGGGTTCGGTAACCCTCATTGGCGCGGAAAAACAGGTTAGTTTGGCAACCAACCCGTTTTTCCGCGTCAACTCCGCCCGCCGCATCCGGCGTAAGCTTCGGCCTCAAATCAAAAAAAACAAAATTTGACAAATAAAACAACTTGTTATAAAGTTTAGAAAAAACAAGGGAGATGAGTTTATAAAAAAAATCTGTTCAAGTGTTTCTATATTATAATTATATGCAAGACAACGGCGCAGATGGCACAAATTTTTACGAAAATTCAAAAAAATTAAATCAAATAGGAGCGGTAAAAGTTGTTAAAAAGTAAATATTTTTGCATTGCGGTTTTTGCCGCTTGTCTGTGGCTGTTTTTTGGCTGTAAAAAAAATGATGTGCAAGACTTTCTTGCTCATTCTCAAAACGAAAATGCTGTTATGCTTGCCGTTCAGTCTGGAAATTGCGGTGTTTTAAAGGAACTTTTGCTGGGCGGGCAAAAACCGGACGCTTTTTCGAGTGGCAGAATAACGCCTTTAATGTGGGCTTGCCGTTGCGGAAATTTAAAACAGGCTAAACTTCTTCTAAAATATGGCGCAGATCTAGATTTGGAAAGCAGCGAAGGAATAACTCCTTTTGAATATGCATGCATTTCTAAAAATCTTTCGCTTGTAAGGTTTTTGCTAAAATTCAATCCGGATATAAATCATTTTAACAAAGGAGATATGACTCCTTTAATGACTGCTTCTGCCCAGAATTTTTCTGCGCTTGCAAAACTTCTTATAAAAAAAGGCGCAGATGTCAATTTGCAGAATTCAAACGGCGACACTGCTCTTATGTTTTCGGTTTATGCAAATTCTTTAAAAACTACAAAGCTTCTTTTAAAAAATGGGGCAGATCCGTTTCTAAAAAATAACGATGGATTGTCTGCTTTTGATGTTGATGGCGAAAACTGCGGGAAAAATGAACTCAAATAAAAAAGTCCGCAAATGCTGCAGGAGGAGAGGCATTTGCGGACAGAAAGTCATTTGAAATTCAGATTAGTATTTTGTTCTGCTTGAAATTTGACCTTCTTTGTTGTTCTTTACAGTGCAGTTTGTAATTGTCTGCTTTGCGGTGTTTCCGTTAGCATCAATTCCGTACTTGAGGTTATATGTTGATTTGCATGAAAGAACTCTGTGGCTTACATTTTTGTATTTTGAACCTAGTTTAAATCCGTTTCCATCGCCGTCAGGTGTTGTCTGGAGCGAAGAATTGATATATCCGTTGTAAGAAGCTTCGCAATTGTTGAGAGTTACAGGATATGCCTGGCTGTAAAGATCCCAGCCGTCGTCAGAATTATATTTTGCAACACAGTAATTGAACTTGATGTTTTTTCCGCCCGAAAGTTTTGCTGCAAAACCATCGGCATTTTCGCCTTTCGTCGCTTTGTCGTAGTTGTAGTAAGATTCACATCTTGTAATTGTTACATCGTGAGCCGAGTTGTAAACCTGAAGTCCTGAGTCGCCGTTATAGGTGAATTTGCAGTATTCAGCGCGGTTGTTTCCTCCGAGCTGGAAAACCATTCCGCAGTCTGAAGCTTTTGTAACTGTCAGTTTTCTGATTGTCCAGTAAGAGCCGTTTACTTTTACGCCCCAGCCTGTAAATGCAGAGCAGTTGAGCGTTTTTCCGTTTCCGTCAAGTGTGATCACTTTTCCGGAAGATCCGCTCCTTAAAAGCTGCAGCTGCTTTGTAAGGTTGATGTTCGCGGTCAATTTGATTGTGTCGCCAGGATTTACCTTGTTTGCGGCTGTGTACAAATCAGAAGCTGTTCCTACAGAATAAGTTGTTCCCGATGAAGCTGCACGGCTTGAATCAGAAGAAGATTCTGAGCTTTCGCTTAAATTGGAACAAGACACGAACATTGCTGCAGCCGAAACCAAAGCTGCCGCCATTAAAAATTTGGTTACTTTCATAAATAACACCTCACTTTTTTTAATAAACGTCGCTCACGTAAAATAACTATATATTATAAACTGCGCAATACTTTGGATTAAACAGACGTCGTTTTTGGATAAAAAGAAGTTTTGAGCATATTTTATAAAAAAACAGAAAAAATATTACGAAGAAATAGCGATAAAAATTGATTTGCAATATACTGTGGTCAGAATTTGTAAAAATTGCTGATATTTTGAATAAAAAAGATGCAAAAAAGCAAAAAAATGCACCAGCCCGGAGGAAGACTGGTGCAAGGAGCAAAGTAGGAAGTTTTTTGTAACATAAAGAGATTGTTTCTTGTCGCTCTATACTTAAAAAAACAGCGTAAAAGGAAAAGGTTACAAAAAAATACTTTTTTTTCAGAATTTTGTTTTGGATTTGATACAGAACTTTGATTTCACTATAATTTTCGTATGTCTTTTTATGATTCATTTGATGTTGCTGTAATTGGCGGTGGACATGCTGGAACAGAAGCTTGTCTGGCCTGTGCCCGAATGGGACTTAAAACTCTTCTTGTAACTCAGACAATTGATTCGATTGCGCGCTTGAGCTGTAATCCTTCGATTGGCGGTGTTGCAAAAGGAAACATTGTCCGGGAAATCGATGCTCTTGGCGGCGAAATGGGCAAACTTATAGACAACTCGATGATTCAGTTTCGTATGTTGAATAAAAGTCGCGGTCCTGCCGTTCAATCGCCCCGTTCTCAGGCAGATAAAATTCTCTATGCGTCTTTGGCCCGGCAGACTATCGAAACAACGCCAAACCTTTCTACTTTGATGGATACGGTCGTTGATATTTTGACAACGGCTTCTTCTTCTCCTTTGCCTCCAGACAGCGACACTGCCGCAGAAAAAGGCTCGATTCCTGGAGAATTTCGCTCCGAATGTTTAACGGAAGCTGCCCGTTCTGGAAAAAGACAAAAAATTACTGCGATTGTTACAGAGCGCGGAAGAATTATTCCTGTTCGTGCTGTTGTTCTTACTACCGGGACTTTTTTGGGTGGACGCATTTTTATTGGCGAATACGATGCTCCTTGCGGAAGAATTGGCGAAGCCGGGGCTTTTGGACTTACTCATTCGCTCAATCGTCTTGGCTTTACAACTGGCCGCCTAAAAACTGGAACACCTCCGAGAATTTTGCGCCATACAGTTGATTTTTCAAAGGCTGACTTGCAGGAAGGCGATGAAGAAGTAATTCCTTTTAGTTTTGATGATGAAAAAATTGACCGTCCGATGGTTCCGTGTTATTTGGTTTATACAAACGAAAAAACTCACGAAATTATCCGAAAAAATATAAATCGTTCTCCTCTTTATTCTGGAAAAATCAGCGGAATTGGACCTCGATACTGTCCTTCAATAGAAGACAAGGTAATGCGTTTTGAAGAACGCGACAGGCATCAGCTTTTTGTAGAGCCTGAAAGTTTGCAGACGGATGAAATTTATCTTAATGGCTTGAGTTCAAGTTTGCCGGAAGAAGTTCAGGATTCGTTTTTGCGCACAATTCCTGGCTTTGAAAATTGTACAGTAAGCCGTCCTGGATATGCAGTTGAATACGATTATGTTGAGCCGACTCAGCTTTATCCGAGCTTGGAAACAAAACGCGTTGCCGGGCTTTTTGACGCCGGTCAAATAAACGGAACTTCTGGATATGAAGAAGCTGCTGGCCAGGGGCTTGTCGCAGGAATTAACGCCGCTCTTTATGCCAGGGCGCACAAAGAACTTTGCGGACCTCTCTGTTCTCCGTCTTCCGGAATGGGCCAGACTCCGGCAAGCATGGAAAAGGGCGCTTTTCAAAACAAGCCTGGCATGACAGACGAAGAAATTGCGGCTTTTGCAGAAATTTCTGCGAAAGAAACAAAGGCAATAAATTCAGCTTTGCAGAAAGCGCAGAGCGACAGCGGTTATGAAAATTTTGATTCAATTCCTGAATGGGAACCTCTTGTTTTAGGACGAGATGAAGCTTACATCGGCGTTTTGATTGACGATTTGGTTACGCTTGGAACAAAAGAGCCATACCGGATGTTTACCGCTCGCGCCGAGTATCGTCTAAAACTGAGGCATGACACAGCCGACCGCAGGCTTAGCGAAAAAGCCTTTGCTGTTGGCTTAAAAACAGAAAAGCAGATTCAGTCTATGCGCGCAAAATATGCTTTGATTGATGAGGCCGTGGCGCTTTTGTTAAAGAAAAAAGACGCTCAAAATCCAGGTTATGCGCCAGAAATTTGGAAAGTCGCCCAGGAAGATTTTAAATACAAGTATTATATTGAAAAACAGGATGCCCGCGTTGCAAAGATGCACAAAATGGAAAATCGCAAGATTCCGGCAAATTTTGATTACGGAGCAATTCCTGCTTTGAGCGCCGAAAGCCGCGGAAAACTTGAAAAAATCCGTCCGTTGACACTCGGTCAGGCAAGCCGGATTTCCGGGATTAGAAATTCAGATATTATGCTTTTGATGGTTTATCTTTAGCAGATTTTTAAGATAGAAAGCATTTCTTCTTTTGTAAAAAGTCCGGTGTTGCAAAGCTCGCTTGCAAGCTGGCTGATTGATTTATTAAAAAGAAGGATGCTCTGCGTTCCGAGAAAAGTTTCTATTCCCGCTTCTAAAAATGAACGCATTTTTTTTGCCTTTTCTGAAAAATCCATTTTTTTGTCTTTAAAGTGAGTTTCTGGCGTTATAACAGTTTGAATTGATTTTTTTTTGAGAAAAGTTAAAATTTCGCCAAAATTTGCGGCGTTGTCTGCGTTGATTAGAACCTGTGGCTCAAAAAACTCAAAAACCCTAAAAAAATCATTTGCCGAATCGACAGAACTTAAATCCACTCTGATTTTTAAGCCGTTTTTTTTGACAGTTTGAATCAGTTCCTTAAGTTCTGTTGAATTTTCTGTCAAATTGAGGATGTTTTTTCCGTAAAAATAAATTCCCTTGAATAGTTCTTTTGAATTTTCGTTTAATAAAAAGGATTTTGCGAACTGCAAATTTTTTTCTCTAAAATCGGCTGAATCGGTATCAAGCGAAAAAAAAGCGTCTGATTTTGTATGATCGCTGTATTTTTGAATTTTTGTCTTTAACAGCAGGAAGAATTCACAGTTTTTTTTGCAGTTTTGAAAAAGCTTGCTGTCGATTGCTGCGTTTGTTTGAATTATGTTATCGGCAATGTTTTCAGAAATTGATAGAAACAGAAGTTTTTTTATGTCGTCTTCTGTTGCAATTCTCATAGAAGTGTATTCGTGGACTTGGTTGCGCATTTCGATTTTGACAGGCGATCCATCTTCTGGAAAGCCTGGAACATAAAATCCTGCCCAGGTAACAAAAGAAGGATAGCGCATTCCTAAATCAAGGCTTGAATGAAAATCTTTTTTTGGAAGCTTTATAAAATCTGCAACTGACGTCATTTTCTGTTTTTCCAGTTTTTTTCAACTTCGGAAAAGGCTTTTTCTTTTTCTGTTTGGCTTAAGAACGACGCTTTAAAACTGTTTAAAATGACTTGTTTTAGTTCTTCGTGCGAAAAATTCATCTGGCTGTAGGCGTTCCAATATTCGTCCAAAAGTTCAACTCCAAAGAAAAGCGGATCATCGGTGTTGAGAGTTACGAGCATTCCACGGTCAAAAAAAGCGCGGAATGGATGTTCTGAAAGTGATTTTACAAATTTTTTTGTAAAAACGTTGCTTGTCGGGGCAATTTCAAACGGAATTTGCCTTTCTGCGCAAAAATCCATAAGTTTTTCGTCCTGGATTGCAGAAATTCCGTGTCCGATTCTTTGCGCATGGCAGATTTCGAGTGCGTCCCAAATTGACTGCGGCCCCTGGTCTTCTCCTGCGTGTGCAACAGCATGGTAGCCGGCGTTAAGTGCTTTTTCAAAAACAGAGCCGAAATCTCTTGAAGGACCCTTTGATTCTGCGCCTCCAAGTCCGATTCCTATAAAACCTTCAAATGGATTTTCGCTGAACATTTTAAAATTGTTTTCAGCGTTTTCAAGTCCAAAAGTTCGGCTTACGTCTCCAGAGAGCCAGACTGTAATTCCTGTTTCGTCTTTGATTTTTTTTATATTTTTGGCGAAATTTTCTGTCATTTCTTTATACGAAAAACCTTTTTTTATAAAGGCTGAAGGAGCAAAAAAGGCTTCGCAGTGGATTATTCCATTTCGCAAAAGATAATTTTTTAAATCTTCAAAAACAAGATCAAAATCGCTTACTTCCGTAAACAAATCCTGAACTTGCAAAAACGCGGCGATAAAACCGTTCAGATCCGAGTATGAAAATAATTCTTCCAGCGAATTGTCAGAAAATTCAGTTCCGTTCTTTTTTAGATAGAGCTTTTTAATCGATTCTTTGCTTATTACGGCTTCGATGTGAATGTGAATTTCTGCTTTTGGAATGTTTCTGTAGAATGAATAGAATTCTGTTTTTTTCATACTTCTGTTCCTCGCAAATTTTTCTGTCAAAACGCCATTGAACCGTTGTTTTCAATGAACGTTCCGGCAGGCACAGCAAAAAAATTGTTGTACCAATGCCGCTAGATTATCGGCAGAAAAACTGCCGTTCTTTAATAAAATCCAAAGTCCGAGAAAAAAATTAGAGTTTTTTTAAGTCGTCGACAATCTGTGCAAAAGTGTCCAATGCGTCTTGTACAGGCTTTGTCGAAGACATATCAACTCCGGCAATTTTTAAGCTTTCGAGCGGATAACGGCTTCCGCCAGACTTTAAGAATTTAAAATAATCTTCTTTTTCTTTTTCACCGCCATGCGTAACTCTTTTTGCAAGAGCGAGGGCTGCCGAAATTCCGGTCGAATATTTATATACATAGAAAGAATTGTAAAAATGTGGAATTCTCAAACCTTCCATGTCGCTTTCTTCTTCAAAAATCATTTCCGGGCCAAAATATTGAACTAAAAGCTCGCGGTAGATTTTTCGCAAAATTTCGGCGTTAAGAGGAGTTCCGTTTTCGACAAGTTCATGAGCCTTGAGTTCAAATTCTGCAAACATTGTCTGCCTGTGCAGGGTTGCAAGAATGTCGTCGGCGCGCATTGCCAGAAGGTAGGTTTTCATTTCCTTTGTTTTTGCGTTTTTTAAGAGATATTCAAAGACAAGCTCTTCATTAAAAGTTGAGGCAACTTCCGCTTCAAAAATCGTGTAGTCGTAGCACATAAACGGATTGTTTGTCTTTGAAAAATAAGAATGCATTGAGTGTCCGCCTTCGTGGGCCATTGTAAAAACGTCTCGGATTGCATCGTCCTTGTAATTTAACAGAATGTACGGATAGCCGCGGTAAGCTCCAGAACTAAAAGCGCCGGAACGCTTTCCTTTGTTTTCGTAGCGGTCAACCCAGCCATTTAAAAGACCGTTGCACAAAATGTCGGTATATTCTTTTCCGAGCGGAGCGAGTGCGTTGCGGCAAATTTCTACGGATTCTTCATAGCTTGTTTTTGTTTCAATGTCTTTTACGAGCGGAACATAAACGTCGTAATGGCGAAGTTCGTTTAAACCAAGCATTTTTTTTCGGAGCGAATAATAATCGTGCAGGGCTGGCAGATTTTTGTGAACAGTGCCGATCAAATTTTTGTAAACAGCCGGTTCAACTTTGTTTGAATAAAGGCTTGCTTCGAGGCTGGAATTAAAACCTCTTGCGCGGGCATAAAAAATGTCAGAATTTACATTTCCGGCGTAAAGCGAAGCAATAACATTTTGATGTTTTACGAACGATTTATAGAATTTTTTGTATGCGTTTTTTCGGACATTTCTGTCAGGGTTTCTGATTAAAAGTGAAAATGTTGACTGTGTTAGAGGTTCTTCCTTGCCATTTACAGTCACGCTTTCAAAATCCATGTCAACGTTTTCGAGCAAACTGAACGCATTGTCAGGAGTCTGCAAGGCTTCGGCGGCAAGCGAAAGAATTCGTTCTTCTTTTTCGCTTAAAACATAAGGTTTTTCGTGCAGTTCTTTTTGAATAAAAATTTTGTAGTCGGCAAATTCCGGCAGGTTAATCCAGTCGTTGAGTTTTTCGTCAGGAATTGCCATTAGTTCTGGAGAAAAAAATGAAGCTTCTGCGCTGGCTTTTGCATAAGCCATCATCGCTCTGCCTTCCATATCCTGAAAAGAACTGTCGCTTTCGTCGGAAGTGTGGCAGAGGCTTGCGTAGCAGTAAACGGTTTCGAGGGTTTTAAAAAGCTCTTCGTAGGCTTTGAGCGCATCCAGAAGCGATAGGGAAGAATCTTTGAGTTTGCCTTTAAAACTTGCAAATTTTTGTGTAAGAGAAGCAATTTTTGCAAGATCAGCCTCCCACTCCTCGTTAGTTTTATACAAAGTAGAAAGATCCCATTTGTCAGAAGCCGGGATTTCGCTGCGATTAGGAATAAAAGAATTAGACATACAATAGATAATAACACAAATTTTGTAAAAGTAAATGAATTGCGCTTTTCGTGTTTTGCGGTAGGGATTGGAAGGGCGGCGAAGCCGTTGCGGAGCAATGCCAACCCTGCAAAGCCCGACGGCACTTTGTGCCGGACCGCCCGAATTTTTCTTCTTATTGAGAAACTGAGCGTAATTTATTATAATTTTGGCTTATGGAAACTCGTAACATTTTTGAAAATCTTTCTTGTATCGACCACCGCTATTCTATTTCGGAAAAGGCGGTTTTTGACGGACTGTCGCAGTATATTTCTGAACAGGCTTCTATCCGTTCTTGCGCTAAATGCGAAGCGGCTCTTGTAAAGGCTCATTTGAAGGTTCGCGGCCAGCTTACTGACGAACTTGCTAAAAAACTCGACGATGTTGCTTCTGCTATTGACCCGGAAGAAGTTTATGCTGAGGAAGAAAAGACTAAGCACAATATCCGCGCTCTTGTTAACGTTATGAAGACGAAGGTTGATTCTAAAATCGGTCCTCTTATTCATCTTGGAGCAACTTCTGTTGATATTTTGGATACGGCTCTTTCTTGTCGTATGCGCGATGTTACTAAAAATGTTGTGCTTCCTGAACTTAAAAAACTTGAAAATTATCTTTGTGATATTGCGGAACGCGAAAGCGCGACTCCTCAGGTTGGACGCACCCACGGACAGCACGCTGTTCCTATTACTTTTGGCTGGGAAATTGCAGAATTTGTTGCCCGTCTTGGTAAATCAATCTTAAAAATCGAAGAGCTTTCTGACGATTTAGTTGGAAAACTTGCTGGTCCTGTTGGTTCTTACAACGGTCCTTCGATGATTGTAAAAGATCCTGAAGAACTTGAGCGCATTTATACTGAATTTCTGGGCCTTAAGCCGTCTGAATATTCAAATCAGCTTGTAGAGGCAGAGCACGTTCTTCGCCTCTTGCTTGAGATGAATGTTGCTTTCGGTATTATTGCCAATTTGGCGGACGACTTGCGCAACTTGCAGCGTTCAGAAATTGGCGAGGTTTTTGAATATTTTGCTGCAACTCAGGTCGGCTCTTCGACAATGCCTCAGAAACGCAATCCATGGAACAGCGAGCACGTTAAATCTTTATGGAAGGCTATGTGTCCTCGCGTAGTTACTTTCTATATGGATCAGATTTCTGAACATCAGCGCGACCTTTCAAATTCTGCAAGCCAGAGATTTATTACTGACTATATTGCCGGCTTTACAATGGCAGTAAGCAGAATGAATTCAGTCGTAAAAGGATTGCAGGCTGACCGCGACAATATGGCAAAAAATCTTGAAAGCGCCGGCGGAAAAGTTAAGGGCGGCGTTCTTGCTGAACCTGCATATATTCTTCTTGGCGAAGCCGGATACAATGACGGACACGAAATTATCCGTCAGATTACGCTTGAGGCGGAAAAGTCTGGAAAAACTTTCTTTGAAGTGCTTAAAACTCACGAAAAAGAATATGCAGATATTACAGCCCAGCTTGAAAAACTCGGCGTAGAAAATCCTGCAAATTTCTTTGAACATCCTGCGAACTACTGCGGACTTGCCGCAAAAAAATCAGCGCGTCTTGCAAAAAAATACCGCGAACTGATGAAATAATCCGCGCCTTAAACGGTGTATTTTTTTGTTAACAACTGGATAAATTTTTTTCCGAATTTGAGTGAATGTAAAATCATCCGCTTAAATTCGGATTTTTTTAAATTTGTGCAGAGAGTTTTTATTTATTTTCGTTTTGAACTTCCGCCTGATGTAAAAAATCTTTTAAGTCTTCGATAACTTCGTCTGCGTTTAAACCGTGAACCATAGCCGCTTCTTCGAGAGTTTCCATTTGAGAAGCAAAACAGCTTATGCAGTGCATTCCCATGAGCATGAGAGGTTCTGTAAGTTCAGGATAAAATGCTACAAGCGTGCTTACGAGCATGTCTTTTGTAAGTTCCGGTTTTTTTGCTTTTTCCTGATTTTGTATATCGTTTTGATTTTCCATTTTATTTTTATCCTCAGTTTTTAGATTGAATTTTGTTTGCGTATTTTGTCCGAAATTTAACCTTATAAGAAAATTTTCTTCAATAAAGATAATAAT
>NZ_DBJD01000086.1:34265-54517 GCF_002297065.1 Treponema sp. UBA785
AATAAAGATAATAATTTTTTTTTGAGATGTGTGCAAATCTTGCATAAAAATAATGTTTTTTTGATATAGTAATTATATGAAGAATTTTGGTTTTTTGCGTGTTGCGGCTGTTTCGCCGGATGTTGTGGTTGGAGACGTTGAACAGAATGTGCTGAATATTTGCCAGTGCATTGACGAATTAAAACAAAAAGGCGTTCAAATTGCAGTTTTTCCGGAGCTTTGTATTACGGGCTACACTTGCGCTGACCTTTTTGAACAGAATCTCCTCCTTGAAAGCGCAAAAAATGCTTTGACCGGGATTTTGGCGCATACTCAGGGAATTGCGGTTTTTGTCGGTTTGCCGTTGCGTTCATTTTCTGGTTCTCTTTATAATGTTGCGGCGCTTTTGAGCAATGCTGAAAAAATTCTGATTTATCCGAAAACTTTTATTCCAAATTACGGCGAATTTTACGAAAAACGCTGGTTTACGCCTTTTGAAGCAAATTGTGGCTGCAATGAGCAAATGTTTGACTGGTCGGTTGGTGGACTCTTAAAAATAAATGACGATTCAGGTTTTACAGGTGCGGTTTTGGCGGCAGAAGTCTGCGAAGATGCCTGGGTTCCTCTTTCTCCTTCGACAGTTTTTTGTCTGAACGGAGCAAATGTGATTGTCAATCTTTCGGCTGGAAACGAAGTGATTGGAAAAACTTCTTACAGAAAAGACTTGATTTTGGGAAACAGCGCAAAGAATGTCTGTGCCTATGTTTATGCAAATGCAGGAATGGGAGAATCGACACAGGATTTGGTTTTTTCGGGACATTCATTGATTGCCGAAAACGGAAGCCTCCTCGCAGAAAAAAAGCCTTTTGACGAAAAAAATAAATTTATTATAAGCGACATTGACATTGAAAAAATAAATCACGAACGCATAAGAATAGAAACTTTTTCGCAAAATAGCCGGTTTTTTAAGAATTCTCAAAGGTCAAGCCAGTTTTTGCCGGCAAAAATTCAGGAAATAACTGTAAAAAGCACAGATTTTTTGAAAAATAAAAATCTTGAGCGGAAAATTGACGGGCATCCTTTTGTGCCTCAGGTCCAGAAAAAAATGTGGGAGCGCTGTGCGGAAATCACGCAGATGCAGGCCTGGGGGCTTGCAAAGAGAATAAGGCATACTGGAGTTGAAAAAGTTGTCGTGGGAATTTCTGGCGGACTTGATTCTACCCTGGCTTTGCTCGTTGCCTGCCGGGCTTTTGATATTCTAAAAAAAGACCGAAGCAATATTGTTGGAATTACGATGCCGGGTTTTGGAACGACTGGGCGCACTTACGAAAACGCAAAAATGCTTGTAAAAAGTTGCGGGGCTTCGCTTGAAGAAATTTCCATAAAAGAAGCGGCCGGCGGTCATTTGAAGGATTTGTCTCATGCGCTTGATGTTTACGATGTTACTTACGAAAATGCCCAGGCCCGCGAGAGAACTCAGGTTCTTTTTGACTGGGCTAACATGCACGGCGCAATTTTGATTGGAACTGGCGACCTTTCTGAACTTGCGCTCGGCTGGTGCACTTACAATGGCGATCAAATGAGCAATTATGGAGTGAATAATTCGATTCCAAAGACTTTGGTGCGCTGTCTTGTTCAGTATTATGCGGATTTTGTTTTTAAGGAAAACGAAAAACTTGCAGAAACATTAAAGGATATTATAGATACTCCTGTAAGTCCTGAACTTTTACCGCCTGACAAAGACGGGAAAATTGCGCAAAAAACAGAAAATACTGTCGGTTCGTATATTTTGCATGATTTTTTTCTGTATAACTGCGTGCGAAACGGTTTTTCGCCTGAAAAGATTTATTTTCTGGCGAAAATTGCGGTTAAACAGAAAAATCTTGAGCCGTTTAGCGACGAAACGATAAAAAATACGCTTAAAATTTTTTATAAAAGATTTTTTGGCCAGCAGTTTAAGAGGTCTTGTATGCCTGACGGTGTAAAAGTTGGAACTGTGAGCTTGTCGCCGAGGGGCGACTGGCGTATGCCGAGTGATTCGTCGGTTGCGCTTTGGTTAGAGCAGGTTGAGAATCTGAAATAAAATTTGGAAAGACTAAATCGGAGAGTGCAAAAACTGTTTTTTACACAGTTTTTTGTTTTGCTGTTTTGCTTGAATTGAACCGGATTGTGTTTTAAAATCGAAGAATGTTTTATTTTATAGTGAATGAGCACGGTGGCTCAGGACAGGCGGTCGGAGTTTGGAACAAGGTTCAGAAAATTTTAGATGAACGCGGTGTAAAATATCAAAAATTTGTGCCGGAAACAAAAGGCTATGCGGCGGTTTTGGCGGAACAGATTAGCGAAAAAGAAGATGATGATATTCGCCTGATTGTCGTTGGCGGTGACGGAACGATTAACGAAGTTTTAAATGGAATCCGCAGCTTTGAACGGCTAAAATTTATGGTAATTCCTACTGGTTCGGGCAACGATTTTAGCCGCGGATTGGGGTTGCCGTTAAAAAATACAGAAAAAGTTGTCGATATGATTTTGAATTCGACAGGAATAAAAACAATTGACCTTGGAATGGTTGAGTCCGGCGGAAGACGGCGGATTTTTGGAATTTCATCGGGACTTGGACTAAATGCTCTTGTCGGAACGGAAATTAACCGCTCAAAAATCAAAAATATAATGAACAAGCTGCATTTGAATTCTCTCAGTTATGCCGTTATGACGGTAAAAACGCTTTTTACAATGAAGACTTCGACTTTTAAAGTGAGTTTTGACGGCGGAGCGTTTCAGGAATTTGACAGGGCGATTTTTCTTGCTGCAATGAATTTTCCATGCGAGGGCGGAGGAGTTCCAATGGCTCCAAAAGCAAATGCAAATGACGGAAAACTCTCGTTTACTCTTGCGGCGAGAATTCCAAAATGGAAGTGTTTTATTGCGTTTCCTTTTTTGCTTGCGGCAAGGCAGGATTTAATAAAAGGATTTTTTATGAAAGAAGCCCGGACTGTCGATGTGTTCACCTCTGAACCAAACGTTAGCCACACTGACGGCGAACTTTTTGGAAAAGTTAATAAAATCCACTATGAATGTCTAGCGCAAAAACTAAAAATTTTACTTTAGTTTTTTGTTGTTTTTTTAAGGCGAAAGCGCGGACTTTTTGAAGTCCGCGTTTTTTGTTTTAATTGCCGCTAATTTGCAGGCTGTTGCTCTTCATCCTGCGGCTGTTCAATTTTTTGTTCAAGGTCTTCGGTTTTTACTTCAAAAATAGAACGCAGGTTTCTGTCAGCAAGCAAAGTTTCCGGTTTTTCATCGAGCCTAATATAAGAAGAAAGATTTGTTTCGGAATTTTTGCCGATTTTTAAGGTTCGGATTGTTTTTCCAGATTTTTCTGCTTTGACGGTAAGTGTCTGCGAGTCTGTAAAACCGTACCTGTCGAGTTCGGAAACGGCCGAAGAGCGGCTTACTGTTCCGAGCGTTTTTATGTTTTTGATGGCGTTTACTAAAGTTTCGATTTTCTGGTCATCTCCGCTGATTTTTTCTTCACTTACGTACCACAGCCCGCCTTCATAAAAAAGTTTTACGGTTTGCGAAGAGTTTTCGATTATAAGTGTGTCCGGTTTTTCCCGCAGAATAAAGTTTTTTATAGGAGAACGCGAGCCGGTTACAAGTTGAACAGCGTAAATCGCTGCAAGAATGACGATTGCCGTCAATAAAACGATTTTTCTTATTTTTGCATTTTTTAAGTTCATTTTGTTTCCTCTGTCTTAATTTCGCGTTTGTCGTCTGGATTGTATTTTTCGCGGATTGCCCTTTTCTTAGCTGTAGTTTTTGCAAGAACTGCAAGACCGCACAGCGCAACCAAAATCACAAGTCCAAATTCGTTAAAATATTTTGCAATGTCTGCCGAAATGCCTTTTTTGATTTTTAAAGTGTTTAAGCTTAAGCCTTTTGTCCGCATTGAGCACAAATCAATTTCGCCGTTCATGTAATCGATGACGTTGCGCACAAACATTGCAACTGGCTGTTTGCCGCTTTCGTCCATAACTTGACCAGTCGTGATTTTTGAAGAACCTATTACAAAAATTTTGCCGTTTTGAACGCTTTTTGCGTAATGGTCGGTAAAATTAAATTCACCGTTTTGATTTTCTACTGGATTTTTTTCAAAAGCGCTTTTGAATTTTCCTTCTACAAGAACAGCAAGATTTTGGCTTTGCATTGCGCTTTTGTCGGTTGGTTTTCGAATCATCTGAGGAATTGCTGTAACGTTGTCTTTGACGAGCCAGCTGTTTTTAGAAGATGAAGCAAGAATTGTAACTTTTGCGTCTGCATTTTTTTGAGCGTTTTCTGCATTGATAGAACTGTTCTGAAGCATAATCACGTAGCCAAGATTTTTTGTAATCGGGCTGTTTTTTGCAAGATTTGATTTTTGAAGCACTGGAGCAAAGTAGAGCGGAGTTGAACCTGAACGCTGATCCTGATTTACATAGCAATTTTCGTCCATAACGTAATCTTTTCCGACAGAAATTCCGTATTTTGAGAGAATTGTTTCAAGACCGTTGTCGACAGGTTTGTACTGCGGAATCTGGTAATATGCGTTTTGTCCCTGCGGATAAACTTCTTCAAACTGGTCGTCGAAAATAATTAAATTTCCGCCACGAAGCAAAAATTGGTCAAGCTTGTAAAGTTCAATTTCTTCGAATTTTTCTTTTGCGCCGTTTATAACGACACTTTTTATGCCGGAAGGAATTTCATCATCTTTTAAATTTAAATCCTTAAATTCGTAGCGGTCAGAAATAATTGAATTGAAAACCGCTGCATTTGCCTGCGACTGTGCGTTTTTGTAGTCGAGTTCGCGGTGTCCTGTTACATAGCCTATAATATTTGGTTTAGAAACAAGGCTTTTTAGGTTTTCATTCAATTCGTCTTCAAGGCTGTCTGTGCCAGAAATTATGTTTCCAAAAAATGAACGCGACATTTTTACGTTCAAAAGCCTAAATTCCTGTCCGTATTCAAGAACAAGCCCGATAACTCCAGTTTTTTCTCCGTCGGCGTCCTGCCAGCTCAGGCTTTGAATTCCGTATTTTTCGACGAGTTCCGGAATTTCTTGCTCAGAAGGATCTATTGTTTCAAATTCGATTCTATCCATATTTTTTGAGTTTACAGATTTGTATGCGGCAGAAACTGTTTTTTCAAGATTTTTGAGGCCGTTTATATTGAACTGTTCGAGTTTTTTTGTCAGATAGAGAGAAAGTTTTGCTTTTCCCTGCAATCCTGCAAGAGCCGAAGTTGTGCTTATAAGACGGCTCATTGTGGTTGTGATGGTGTATTCAAGGCCGTCGGCAGAACTTAATCCGTCGATTATTTCCGTTCGGTCGGCATAACTTACAGTCAAAGCCATCCAGACCTGCTTAAAACCGACTTCGTTGTTCTTTAATTCTTGAATTTGAACTTGAGAGATTCCGTAATTTCTTGCGATTTTTTGATTTTCTTCTTTGTCCATGTCAAAAAATTCAGCAGAAAAATTTGAATTTGCGGCGCCTTTGTATTCAACCAGAAGATCGCGGATATACTGATCGATTGTGTTGTAGGGAGCCGGCAGATTTTTTGTAAAAAATACTTTTATCGAAAGCGGTTGTTCAAGATTTTTAACAATCTGCCTGCTCGACTGTGAAAGCGAATAAGATTTTGGGGCTGTAAGGTCAAGGCGGAAAAATGCCTTTGAGCATACAAGATTTAAGAGAAGAATTGCAGTTAAAAAGAGAAAAATGTCGCTTTTTGGACTTTTTAACCATTCAATAAATTTTTTCATATTGTTGTTTTAAACTCCAGTCTTATAGAATTTTTATTTTTGTCCATTGTTTACAGAGCGGACAGTCAGCGCAAAAAAGATAACCGTAAGCGAAACAAAATAAACAATGTCGCGGCTGTCGATAATTCCGCGGCAAATAGATTCAAAATGGCTTAGCGAAGAAAGGTAAGTTACCGTTCTTACAAGAAAAGCCGGCAGAAAAACCGCAAAATTTGAAAGCAGAGTCAGAATTATGCAAATTGCAAAAGCCTCAAAAAAAGCAATAATCTGATTTTTCGTTGTGCTCGAAGCAAAAATTCCAATCGCGCTAAAACCTGCTGTTAAAAAGATTGAGCCGAGATAACCGCCCAAAATCGGGCCTGCATCAGGAGAGCCAAAAATAAAGCAGGTTAAAACGTAAAAAAGAGAAGGAATTAAAAGCACAAGACCAGAAATAAAGACAGCCAGAAATTTTCCTTCGACAACATCAAAAACTGTTACCGGAAGGGTGAGCAAGGTTTCGAGAGAAGTCGATTTTTTTTCTTCGGCAAAACTCCTCATAGAAAGAGCTGGAATAAAAAAAGAAAAAAGTACCGGCAAAAGCCCAAAAAACTGTCTTAATTCGGCGCGGTTTGCAAGAAAAAATGTGTTAAAAAACAAAAAACCGGAAGCGAGCGTAAAAAGTCCGGTAACGATATAAGCAATCGGGCTGGAAAAATAAGATTTTAATTCGCGGCACATAATTACAAAAGCCGGATTTTTTGTTTTTGCTTTTTTCCTTGAACTTATCTTTGCCATTGAACTTGCGTTAGAGAGCGGATTGTTAGTTTCTAAAATATCAGTCATTTTTGTATCCTCTTTAGTTTTTTTGTGTTAATGCGTTTTCCGAAGGCGAATCTTCCGTCAAAGTATGGAAAATATCTTCAAGACTGTTTCTTCTGAGCGAAAGTTCATAAAGCTCAAAACCAGCTTTGTTCACAGCCGCTGCAATCTGCGGCCTGATTTCCATATTATCTTTAACCTGAACAAGAGCTCCGGCAGTTTTTTCGTTGTGTCCCAAGTTTGCATTTTCCGTTTTTTCTGCCGTAACAGCACCAACACCGTCAATTTTTTTCAATATTTCAGAAAGTTTTTCAAAACCACAGCCAGAAGCTTCAACAAAGACACTTGCGCTGGTTCCGTATCGTTCCCTCAGTTCGCCGGTCGGACTGTCGGCAACGAGTTTTCCGCCAGAAATAATAATAACTCTGTCGCAAATCATTTCCACTTCGCCGAGAATATGTGTCGAAATAATAACTGTTCTTGTTTTTCCGATTTCTTTAATCAAGGCGCGTACTTCGCCAATTTGGTTCGGGTCAAGACCAGAAGTCGGTTCGTCCAAAATTAAGATTTCCGGATCATTCATCAAGGCGTGCGCAAGACCTACTCTCTGCCTGTAGCCGCGGCTCAAATCAGAAATATTTTTGTGCATGACTTCTTTAAGTCCACATTCCCTGCACAAAACCGGAACTTTTTCGTCAGGATTCTGTCCCTGAATCTGGGCAACATAGCGCAAATAATCGTCAACAATCATTTCGCCGTACAAAGGCGCGCTTTCCGGCATATAACCGATTTTTTTCTTGCATTCGACGGCATTTTCTTCAATATTTTTGCCATCAATCTTAATCAAACCGGAAGTCGGCTGCAAAAAACCGGTAATCATTCTCATTGTCGTCGATTTTCCGGCGCCATTTGGTCCCAAAAGTCCAACAATTTGCCCAGTCGGAATCGAAAAACTGATTTCATCGACTGCCTTAAAAGTTCCAAAATGCTTTGAAAGCTTAAAAACTTCAATCATTTAATTTTACCTTATCTCCTTTTTTTTGGACGGCATTCAAATTTTAAGCCGAATTTTGCCTGTCTTGGCGCTGAATTTTCAAGAAATTCCGGCTGCTACGGGTTCGGTAGCCCTCATTGGCGGCTTCGCCTCCAACTGCGCCCTTTGCATCCGGCGTAAGTCCACCGTCAACTTTTGTAAACTACAATAAAATATAACAAAAAAACAATATTTTAGTTACGCAAAACTACAGAGATAAAAAATTACAAAATTCACCACTTTTATAAAAAAACATTGTCCTGTATATTAGGACAATGTTAAAAATTTTTCTTATCGTTTTTGTTATTTCGATGATTCCGCTGATTGAGCTTCGGGGCGCTATTCCTGTCGGAGTTGCGCTTGCTTCTTCTTTTTTGGGGCTTAGCGAAGAATCTCTTTCTGTAAAATATATTGTTTTAATAAATCTTTTTTCAATGCTTGGAAATATGCTTCCAGTTCCGTTTATCTATTTTTTTGCCAGAAAATTTCTTGAATGGGGAAGTTCAAAAAAATACATTGGAAAAATGTGCAATTTTTTTCTTGTAAAAGGTAAAAAAGGCGGCGAAAAACTTGAAAAAAAGGCTGGCAGCGGTTTGTTTTTTGCACTTTTTTTATTTGTCGGAATTCCATTGCCTGGAACAGGCGCATGGACAGGCACTTTGGCTGCCAGCCTTCTAGACATGAAGCCGCGCCAGACTGTTCTTGCAGTTTTGGGCGGAGTTTTCTTAGCGGCAGTTGTAATGACTCTTGCTTCGTGCGGAGTTTTTGGCGCGGCTGGAGCGATTTTTGGAAAATAGCGGCATAAAAGTAAAAATAATTCGTAAAAATATGCGGTCAATCCGTCTTCACGTAAACCGTTTTGGCGAAGTTGTCTGCACGGCGTCTTTTTTGGAAAGCGAACAAAAAATTCAAAAATTTATCGAAGAAAAAAAAGACTGGATTGAAAAAAGCGTTCAAAAAGTAAAAAAATCAAAGCAAAACAGCATTTTTCTAAATCCGGACGGAGTTGCGGCAAAGTCGGGCTTTTTATCTTCCGACAGAATTTTCGGAAAAACAAATTTTAATTATTCAGCCTTGTGGAAAAAATCTGCGCTAAAAAAATTTATGCAGAGCGCAGACATGCTTTCTTCGTTTTTTGAAAAAAACGCATTGCCGGAATTTACTGTAAAAGGGCGTTCAATGCACTCAATGTGGGGCAACTGCAACACAAAAAACAAAACAATTACTTTATCCTGGGAACTTTTTAATTTTCCGCAGGAATGTATAGATTATGTTGTTTTTCACGAAATGACTCATTTTCTGTATATTTATCATGACAAAAATTTTTATTCCTATATAGAACGCTTTATGCCTGATTTTAGAAAAATTGCAAAAAAATTATCTTAAAAAAATTCTAAAACGTATTTTTCTTCTTTCCTGCTAAACAAAAAAAATCAATTGCCGAAAATATAATGAAGAATATCTCTAAAACTGCATTTTTAAAGATTCTCTTCTATAAAAATGTGGGAGGCTGAAAATGGGATTCATGAACAATGCTTATACGGCATATAAAAACACAGGAATAAAAACAGCGAGTCAGGGAAAACTTGTTGTTTTGCTTTACGAAGGCGCTATAAAAAATTTAACCAACGCATTGGAATGTTTTGATTCAGATTCAAAAATTGAAGCAAAAAATATCGAAAAATTTGGAAATTATATAATGAAAGCGCAGGATATAATCAGCGAGCTTCAGGCGAGCCTCAACATGTCGGCTGGCGGAGAAATTGCTTCAAACCTTATGTCTCTTTACATTTATTTTAACCGGGAACTTATGTCGTCAAATATCAACAAAGACAAAAAAAAGATTGAATTTGTCCTTAATATGCTCAATCAATTGTCTGCTGCTTGGGTTCAGGCGGCAAACAGTCAGTCAAATGCTGTAAACACCGGTTTTGGTGGCGGTCTTAATATCGAGGGGTAATTTATGGAATTAACTCAGGCACAGATTGACGAAAGAATTGCTGTTTTAAAACGTTTTAGAACTTTGCTTGAACAGCAGCGCAATAAATTTAGAGAATATCTGCATGTGCTTGAGTGCCAGCAGAATAAGATTGAAGAAGAAGATGGAGATGCGCTTGTAGCTCATGCTGAGCTTGAACAGCAGATTGTTTCAAATATTTCAAATTTGCAGAAAGTGATTGAACCTATGCAAAGCATGTACAATGCAGTTTCGCATGGAACGGAACTTGGCGCAGAAGATAAAATCAGCGTAAAAAAAATGCAGGCGGAGCTTGCAGACTTGCAGAAAAAAGTTCTCGCTCAAAATGCGCGCAATCAGGATCTATTAAAAGAACATATTGAAAGCGTAAAAAAACAGCTTGCAGAAATTCATAATGCCAATCCTTATTTTGGAAAGCGTTCAGTTTATTCAACAACTGCCGCCGTAACTGGAAATTTTGTTGCCGAAGCTTAGTTTTTCTGTTTGTATAATGATGCAAATTTTATTATATTTATAGCGTGCCATTCTAAAATTTTCCTTTGGTAAATTTTTAGAAAGTTTGGCAAGTTTTAAGACGTTACGATACAACGATTTTATCAACACTATAAATTTTTGAGGAATAAATGAGCGACGATCAGAAAAACGAACAGGACAAACCGTCATTTGTGCCGGAACCAAAAGAAAAAAAAGACGAAAACAAGCAGAAAAAAACGTCAGAAAAAAAGCCTGCAGACAAAAATAACGAAAACAAACAGAATTCTCAGGATTTTGATCCGTATAGTTTTTTTAAACTTTCAATTGATGAGCCAGAAAACGGTGACAAAAACGGTGGAAAAAAGCCTTCGCGCTTTCCTTTTTTTACAATGCTTGCCGTTACAGTGCTCGCGCTTGCATTCATCAATATGTTTTTGCTTCCAAAAGCCGACAACACAATTCCTTTTTCGGAATTCCGTAATCTTGTAGAAGATGGAACAATTGTCTATGTCGAAATGGGCGAAAATTCATTTACAGGCTATGGAGTTCCTGTTGCTGAGAATACAACTGCAACTCAAAATGATTCTTCTGATTCAGTTTTAAAATCGCCTCAGCTCCCATGGAACAAAATTCGCAGGGTTCAGAGCGAAAGCCGAAAAGTTTACCGGACAACTGGCGTTTTAATGCAGGATTTTGTTTCTCTTTTAAACGAAAAGCATGTTGAATATAAATTTATCATAAAACAGACAAATTGGTTTGTTCAGCTTCTGTTGAATTTTGCATTTCCGATTGGAATCCTTCTTTTAATGTATTTCTTTATTTTCCGCAAAATGGGCAGCGGAATTGGCGGAATGGGTTCCCTTTTTGGAGCAGGCGGAAGCCGTGCAAAGACAGTTGAAGAAGGCAAGGTAAAAACGCGCTTTTCTGATGTTGCCGGCGTTGACGAGGCAAAAGAAGAGCTTGTCGAAGTTGTTGACTTTTTGAAGGAACCAAAAAAATATACTGACATTGGCGGTAAAATTCCAAAAGGCGTTTTGCTCGTTGGTCCTCCTGGAACAGGAAAAACTCTTCTTGCGCGTGCAGTTGCCGGCGAAGCTGGAGTTCCGTTCTTTAGCATTTCGGGCTCTGACTTTGTAGAAATGTTTGTCGGTGTTGGAGCAAGCCGTGTACGCGATTTGTTCCGTCAAGCCCGCGAAAAAGCTCCGTGCATTATTTTTATTGACGAAATCGATGCCCTTGGAAAAAGCCGTATGAACGGTTATGGCGGTGGAAACGACGAGCGTGAACAGACTTTGAACCAGCTTTTGGTAGAGATGGACGGTTTTGACAACGAAAAAGGACTTATCATTCTTGCTGCTACAAACCGTGCAGATATTCTTGATCCTGCGCTTTTGCGTCCAGGCCGCTTTGACCGTCAGGTTCCTGTTGAAAAACCGGACGTAAAAGGCCGCGAAGACATTTTGAGAATTCACTCTAAAAATGTAAAGCTTGATAAAGACGTTGATTTTGTTTCTGTTGCCCACGGAACTGTAGGCTTTGCGGGTGCAGACCTTGCAAACGTTGTAAACGAAGCTGCGCTTATGGCAGTCCGCAATGGCCGCAAAAAAGTAACAATGGAAGACTTTAATGAAGCAATCGACAAAGTTAGCATTGGTCTAAAAAAGAAAAGCCGCAAAGACAACAAAAAAGAAATGCGCCTTGTTTCTGTCCACGAAACTGGACACGCTCTTGTTGCTGCCTTTACTCCGGATTTTGCCCCTGTCAATAAAATTACAGTTGTTCCGAGAAGCCATGGCGTTGGCGGATTTACACAATATCGCGAAGAAGAAGAAAAAAACTTTATGACTCGCAAAGATATTATAAACGAAGTTGACAGTTGTCTTGGCGGACGTGCTGCGGAAGAAGTTGTGCTTGGCGACATTTCTACTGGCGCTTCAAACGACATTGCCCGCGCAACAGACCTTGTAAAACGCATGATTACAGATTTTGGTATGTCTGCAAAATTCAGAAACATGACGCTTGGAAAAGGTGTTTTGGGGCATCAGGGCGCAGATCCAAATATTTACCGCGAATTTTCTGAAGAAACACAGCGTTATGTCGATGAAGAAATTGCCCGCGTAATGAACGAACGCTATTCTCATGTTGTTGAATTGATGAAAGAGCACAAAGATTTGCTCGAATTCATTGCAAACCGCCTCCTTGAAATCGAAACAATGGACGGAAAAGAATTCTACGAAATTGTAAAGAGCGAAGTTCATTGCCGTGAGCTTGCAGAACAGGCAAAACTAAATGAAGAAAACACAGCTTCAACTGATGAGGAAAAATAATGAAAAAAATATTTGTATTGACAGCGTTGATTTTTACCTGTTTTTCCAGATTTTCTGTTTATGCTCAAGGAATTTTAACTGCGGCGGCTTTTTTTCAGAATGTTTCAGCTGAATATGGAAAAATTGAAGATTATGAGGCTGATGTTTCAATTAAGGCTGCAAAAAAAGTTATGGAAGGGCATGTAAATTTTAAACGTCCGAATCTTTTGCGCATTGATTTTACAAAACCAGACAATCAGGTAATCTGTTTTAATGGAGATTTGCTTACGATTTATCTTCCTGAATCCGCCGCAATCTTAAATCAGACAGTTGAATCTTCGGGAACAGGAAGCGCTGCAAACCTTGCGACTGCACAAGGGCTTTCTTTAATGAGCAGGTATTATTCTGTTGCGTACGAAAGCGGACAGGAAGCGGTTCCTCTCGAAGACGGAAGCACGGAAAATGTAGTAAAATTGGTTTTGAGCCGTCGCAATACTTCTGAAGCGTTCCGTTACATCAACCTTGCAATTTTGCCCGAATCAAAGCTTATCCGTAGAATTGAAGCAATTACGCCTCAAAACGAAAAATTCCAGTTTGATTTTTCAAATTACTCGATAAATCAGGGAATTTCGGATCAGCGTTTTATTTATGATCCGCCAACTTCTGCTAATAATTACAACAATTTTCTGTTTACTGAACAGTAATTTGTAAAATTTTAAGTTATCGCATTTTTTTTCAGGTTGCCTTTGAAAATGTATTTTTTTAAGGCAGCCTTAAGATTTTTTAAAGTATATTTTTCAGGGAAGAACAAAAATGGAAAGTTATGGCACAATTCTAAAAAACAAAAGGGAAGAAAAAGGACTGGAACTTGAAACTATTTCCAGAGAAACTTCAATTACTTCCACCTATTTAAAGGCTCTTGAAGACGAAAATGCCGTAATTTTTCCTGGTGAGCCATATCTTGTCGGTTTTTTGAAGAATTATGCTGAATACCTCGGACTTGATTCTCAAAAATTGCTCCAGCTTTATCATGCAAAAACATTGCAGGAATCTCCGATTCCAGACGGTTTGATTGTCCGCAGGCGGCCGAAAGTTTTAATTACTGTAATCATAATAATTTCGATTCTTGTTTTTGCAACTGGAGTTACTTTTGCTGTTCTTTTTATGAAAAAGAAAGCTGAAGAGCATGCAGTTCTTGTTGCTTTACAGAACGATTTTCAGTCAAAAAAATACGAACTTACGGAAAAAACTCTTGCTACAAGAATTTACAAAGGCGACCAATTGATTTTGGGAACTAGTGGCGGAGATGTTGTCGTGACTGTTGCAAATACTGTCGGTGATTTGTGTTTGGAAACTCCTGCTGGAATTCAGCATATTGAACTTTCAGAAGAGCTCGAAGTTGATGTTGACGGCGATTCAAAGCCAGAGCTGATTGTCTATGTTTCAGATGTTTCCACTGGAACAAATGACCGTGGCGCTGAAGTTAGAATTCTTCTTAAAAATGCTTCGAATGCTGTCGCAGGAGAAACAAAAGCTTCTGAAATTCCTAGCGTTGGTGAACTTCCTCAAAACCAAAAACGCACTGTTATTCTCGAAGATACAAGGGCTTATCCGTTTACGGTTCGTGCGGACTTCCGTGCAGGCTGTCTGTTCCGTTATCGTCTGGACAGAAAAGATGCTGTCGAAGATTATCTTGCAAACGGCGACACTGTAAATATGACTGCAAGTAACGGCGTGCGCTTGTGGATTTCTAACGGAAATACTGTAAAACTTCAGGTAATTGTTGCTTCAAAAACTTACGACATTGGAGTTACAAAAGCCGGAGAAGTTATTGTTCAGGATATTCGCTGGATAAAAGATACAGATGGAAAATTCAAGCTGGTAATAAATGAACTCGATTAAATTTTTTATTGATCAGCACGGTTGTGCAAAAAATCAGGTGGATGGAGAAATTTTAATTTCGCATTTGACAGGAACTCAAGAGTGGGAACAGACTTTTGAACCTTCTGAGGCGGATTTAATCATCATCAATTCGTGTGGCTTTATTGAATCTGCAAAAACCGAATGTTTGAATGCAGTCTTAAACGCAAGAAATAATTATCCGAACGCAAAAATTCTTTTGGCAGGTTGCCTTGCTGAGCGTTACGCAGAGGACTTAAAAGAAAATTTGCCGGAAGCAGACGGCTTTTTTGGAAACGGTGATCTTTCAAAAATCGTAATCACTGCAAAAGAAGTTATGCAAAATAAGCGTCCAGTCCATAAATTTGCTCAAAAAGGAGTTTGCGGCGCAAACCGGAATCTGCTTCTTTCTTTTGCTGGAACCGCCTTTGTAAAAATTACTGAAGGTTGCAACAACCGCTGTTCCTTCTGTGCAATTCCAATCATCCGTGGAGAATTGCGTTCTCGTCATGCTTCTGAAATTATTGAAGAAATTAAAATTCTTCTCAAAAAAGGCGTTTACGAAATCAATTTAATCGGACAAGATTTGGCAGCTTACGGAACAGGCAGTTCTGACAATGTTTTTGGAACAGGGCGCACTTATCTTCCTCTTGGAACTCCAGGAAGCGATGCTGAACTTGCTTGCGAAGACAAAGGCGAATCTGGACTTTGCCGTTTGCTCAAAGAAATTTCAAAAATCGAAGGAACTTTCCGTCTTCGGCTGCTTTATATTCATCCAGACCATTTTAATCCTGACATTTTGCCTGTGATAAAATCCGATAGACGCTTTTTGCCTTATTTTGATATTCCTTTTCAGAGCGGAGATGACGAAATCATTCTCAAAATGCACAGAACCGGAAATCACAAAAAGTATGCGCAGACAATCGAAAAAATCAGGAGCTTTTTTCCAGACGCAGCGATCCGGACGACTTTTTTGGCAGGTTTTCCTGGTGAAACAGATGCTCAGGCAGAAAATACTCTTAGCTTCTTAAAAGAAATTTCTACAGATTGGTCAGGCTGCTTTCCGTATTCAAGGGAAGATGATACTCCGGCTTACAACTTAAAAAAACAGGTTCCTGCAAAAAAAGCAAATGAACGTGCCGAAAAACTGGTTGCGCTTCAGGAGCAAATTACAGCACAGCGCTTAAAGGAGCGTTGCGGCAAAGATTACGATGTTTTGATTGAAGAAGTTCTCGCTCAAAACGAAGATTCTCCTGAAGAAGGAATTGCAATTGGAAGGGCATGGTTTCAAGCGCCGGAAGTTGACGGTTCGGTTGTCGTCAATTATGACCGCTCAAATCCAGAAGAGCAAAAAGCGGTTCTTTCCGGAAGACTTGTGCGCGTTCATATAAACAGCGCCGGCACTGTTGATTTAAACGGCGACTTTGTCTGCGACAGTCCGCTTAACGAGACAATCAAAAGAAGCAAGTTGAAATTTGCGCAGGAAATAAACGGTTAAAACTGCAAAGGTGGCAAATGCAAAATGAATGAGTTTTTAAGCGTCTTGAATCCTGAACAAAGGGCGGCCGTTGAACATGAAGGTTCTCCTCTCTTAATTCTGGCAGGAGCAGGTTCAGGAAAAACACGCGTAATTACTACAAAAATTGCTTATCTTATTTCTGAACGAAACATCGATCCGTATCAGATTCTTGCAGTTACTTTTACAAAAAAAGCGGCAAACGAAATGCAGCAAAGGGCTGTTGCTCTCGACAGCCGGGTGCGTTATTCACAAATCAGGACGTTTCACTCTTTTGGCGCCTGGTTTCTCCGTCTTTTTGCAGCGCAGGCTGGAGTCGACCCGAATTTTACGGTTTATGATGACGACGACATGGTAACTCTCCTTTCTAGGGCAAATCCAAATCTTGCCAGAAAGCAGGCAAATCATTACGCGCATTTAATCAGTCTTTGCAAAGATTACGCTTTAACGCCGGACGATTCGGTCGAAATTGCCGAACTTATGGAAGAACTTGGCGAAGAAATTGACAGCGAAGATGATTTTGCGCAAATTTATTCAAACTATACAGCCCGTCTGCGCGAAACCGGCAATGTTGATTTTGGAGATTTGATTCTTCTTCCAATGCTTGTTCTTGAAAAAAACGAAGCAGTCCGCACAAAAATCCAAAATCGTTTTCGAGTAATAATGGTTGACGAGTATCAGGACTCAAACGTGGCGCAGTTTCGGCTTTTGCAGGTGCTTGCCGGAAAACAGACCTATGTTTGTGTTGTTGGCGATGATGATCAGTCGATTTACCGTTTCCGTGGCGCTGAAGTAAAAAATATTCTTCAATTCAAAAATCATTTTCCGGGAACTCAGATAATCCGTCTGGAAAGTAATTACCGCTCAAAATCAGAAATTTTGACGGTTGCAAACGACGTTATAAAAAATAATTCGGCTCGTCTTGGAAAAGAACTTCGTGCCGAACGTGGAGAAGGAAAAAAGCCTGTACTGATTTTTTTGCCTGATCAAAACGAAGAATGTCAATTTTGCGGAGATTTAATCGAGCAGACACACAAAACAGGAATTCCATACAGCGACTGGGCTATTCTTTACCGCACAAATGCTCAGTCAATGGGATTTGAATCAGAATTTTTGCGAAGAAAAATCCCATACCGCATTGTCGGCTCTCTAAAATTCTACGAACGCGAAGAAATAAAAGATATTCTCGCTTATCTTGCGCTGCTTGCAAACCCAAAGGACGAAATCGCATTCAGAAGAATTATAAATAAACCTGCGCGAGGAATCGGAGCAACGTCGCAGGATAAACTTGTAGAAGCCTGCCGCCAAGAGATTTATAACTCTGTTATGGAAGAAGATAGCAGCCAGAACGAAGAAACTTCTCAGGAGCAGATTCAGAGTGTAAACTATGTAGAAATTTGCCGCAAAAACGGAGCGTCTTTTTCAAAAAAGGCAAGGGAAGGAATTGCTTCTTTTGTCGAGGCGATGGACGCTTTTTACGAAAAAATAAAAGAAAATATTAAGCAAAAAGACGAAAACGAGCGGATTTTAGCCGAAAAAGCAAAAATTGTAAATCCAGTCGAAAAACTTTCGGTTTTAATAGATTTTATTGCCGAAAAATCAGGCTTAAAGACATATTATTCAGAAAAAGACGAAATTGCCGGAACTCAGCGCGATGCAAATATTCAAGAACTTTCAAATTCGGCAGTTTTTTATGATTCGACACGAGAAGGTCTTCTGGAATTTTTGGATCACATTGAATTAGACAGAACAATAGAAGAATCAGACGGCGAAGAAGAGGCAGACAGCGTAACTTTAATCACTCTTCACAATACGAAGGGGCTGGAATTTAGCCGCGTTGTAATTACCGGAATGGAATATGGAATTTTTCCGAGGCAGGACAAATACGGAAATGAACTTGAAGAAGAGCGCAGGCTTTGCTATGTTGGCATTACCCGTGCAAAGGACGAGCTTTATATGACATCTTGTTCTAGGCGTATTATGTACGGCCGCTCTGAATATATGGCGCCAAGTCCGTTTTTGCAGGAAATAAACCCTGACAATATAAAAATTTTAGGGCATCTTCCGTTCGGATTTAAAAAAACTTCTTCACAAAAAGCTTCTTTTTCGCATAACGGCGATTTTGGAAATTTGGGCTTAAGCCATCCTGACACAGAAACCGACCCGATAAAATTAAAATATCACCGCGGAGCAAAAATCTATACCGATGATTATGGTTATGGAATTATAACTTCAGCAGTTACGACAACCGAAGGCGAATACGCAGTTACAGTCAATTTTGAGAACGGCGGAATAAAAAGATTCTTGCCAAAATATCAATACAAAAATCTGGAAATTATAAAAGACTAAGCAAGTGAAAAAAAATTGCTCCGCAGTTTCTCGCAATGACGCTGTACAGACCAAGGTCTAATCGTCATTGCGGGCTAAAAGCGAAGCAATTTACGTTTTTAAGCCTGCTGCTGAACAGACATGGCTTTTTCTGTCCGCTTTTTAATAAAAATCAAAGTTGCAAACAAAAGCACAAGGCCAAAGCAGAGCGAAATCGCAGAGCAGAGGGCAATGTTAAGTTTTGAAGTAAAACCTGCCACGATAAAAGTAAAGAACGAAACAACCGCAACTGTCATAGCATAAGGAAGCTGAGTCGCAACGTGGTTTACGTGGTCGCACTGAGCGCCAGCGCTTGCCATAATTGTTGTATCAGAAATTGGAGAAACGTGGTCGCCGCATACAGCGCCGGCCATGCAGGCAGAAATCGAAATAATTCTTAACGAGCCTTCAGGGAAAGCCGCAATACAAATAGGAATCAAAATTCCAAAAGTTCCCCAAGAAGTGCCGGTCGCAAAGGCAAGGAAACATGCGATTGCAAAGATAATTGCCGGAAGAAGCATTTGAAGCTTGTCAGCGCTTCCAGAAACAATGCCTGCAACAAAGTCTTTTGCGCCAAGACTGTCAGTCATAGATTTAAGAGTCCAGGCAAGACAGAGAATCAAAATGGCAGGAACCATAGCCTTAAAACCGTCCGTCAAGCACAGCATCGCCGACTTAAACGAAATAACTTTGCGTCCAAGATACCAAACAAGAGAAACAATAAGTCCAAACAAAGAACCGATTACAAGTCCTACAGAAGCGTCAGAATTTGCAAAAGCGTTGACAAAGTTAAGATGAGAGTCGCCTTCGCTAAAAAATCCGCCGGAATAAATCATGCCGAGAACGCAGAAAACAATAAGAATAGCGATTGGAACAACCAAATCAGCAACAGTTCCCTTCTTTTTTCCCTCTGCAGATGATGATTCTTCAGGTACCGAAACTTCTTCATCGTCTTTTTTCATAAATTCTTTTGCTTTTTCATACTTAGACATTTCGCCGTATTCAAAACGCATAAAAACGAGGGCAAAAAGCATTACGATTGTAAAAAGAGCATAAAAGTTAAAAGGAATAGCCTTGCAGAAAAGAGCAAGACCGTTTTCGCCTTCAGTTACAAAGCCAGAAACCGCGGCCGCCCATGAAGAAATCGGGGCAATAATACAGATAGGAGCCGCAGTAGAGTCGATAAGGTAAGAAAGTTTTTCTTTGCTTACACCGTATTTGTCGGTTACAGGCTTCATAACAGAACCAACAGTCAGACAGTTAAAATAGTCATCGATAAAAATCAAAATTCCGAGACAGATAGTAGCAACCTGAGCGCCAAGTTTTGTTTTAATGTGTTTTTTTGCCCAGTTGCCAAAAGCGGCAGAACCGCCAGCCTTGTTCATAAGGGCAACCATAGTTCCGAGAATTACAAGAAAAGCGAGAATTCCGACATTGTAACTGTCAGAAATACACGAAATCAAACCGTAAGAAACAGCATCATCGCCTTCGCCGACAGTATTGTTCAAAAGATGCGAAATAAATCCCGCAAAACCCGAGCCAACGCTCACAGAATAAAAAACGGCGCCGATTACAATGCCGATAAAAAGCGAAGAATAAACTTCTTTAGTAATCAATGCCAGCGCAATAGCAACAACCGGCGGTACAAGCGACCAAAAAGTTCCAATCATATTCATTTTAAGCAAAATCTCCTAAATTACTTTTTAATGGCAGAAAAATCAGTGTTAAGCGGATCTTTAACGCCTTCTTTTTCCAGTTTTTTCAGAACTTCGATAGCGTAGTCGAGTTCGTCGAGCGAATTTGCAGAAACATAGGTTTTGACCTGTTCCAACGCCTTGATAGCTTTCTCGTTATTCATAAATCCTCCAAAAAAAAGCGTAAACAATCTCCTGTAAAAAATATTCTATCAGTAAAAAAAACGTAAATAAATATTCAACTGCACAAAAATAAAGATTTTTTTGATAAATCGGGGCCATTTTTTCGTTTTTACAAAACGAAAAAACCGGGCTTTCCAGGGTTCCGCGCTAGCCGCGCTGCATTTGCGGCTGCCGGCAGCCGCAAACGGCTCCGCCGCCCTTCCAATCCCTTGTCCGAAAGGACAA
>NZ_DBJD01000038.1:0-3093 GCF_002297065.1 Treponema sp. UBA785
TGATAATGACAAAAGTCAAGGGTGGCAATGACATTCGCTCCACTTGATAAAAAGATGTTATTCTACTAAAGTTGTTTAAAACTGCTTTTGTTTTTTTGTCTTTTTCGTTGCAAAAATTGAAAATGCCTGCCTTGTGCGTTATACTTTGCTACGTTTGTTTTGATTTTTTAAGGCGGAGGACTTTATGATAAAAAGAGTTTGTTTCTGTGTTGCGGCGACGCTTTTTTGCGCTTTGCTTTTTTCTTGTGCCGCAAGCGAGACTTCTTCTGTCAGCTTTGCTGTTCCTGCGGAACTTGCGCGTTCAGCCAGGGAGAGCAGCGCAGGAGACTGGACTTTGGATGTGCGCCTGAGCGGCGATTTAAATCGTTCAGAGCAGTTTGCGATAGCAGAGCCTAAAAGCGGTTCTGATAAGCCTGCTGTATTTACGATAGAAGACTTGAATCCTGGTTCAAAAATCGAGGTGAATGCTAAAATTTTGAACGGAGAGCTTGAAAAGTACAAAAATACTGAGCCTTATTACGTTGAGCTTGAGGCAGGGGATAATTCTCTTGATGTTGAGCTTGAGCGGATAAAAGCAGATTCGGAAATTTCAGGAATTGATGCAAGTGAATTCAGTATCTGCGCAAAAAAAGACTCAGCCGAATACAAGTATTCTGGCGGCAATATTCCAGAATTGGCTTATGAGGATAAAGCGATTGAATTTTCTATCGAGTGCGAAAAAGAATTCGGCTTTGACTCGTATTCCTACAGCTGGTATATGAACGGAAAAGACATTGCCTGTGCAAAAGACAAGTCCTCTTTTGAGCTCAACTTAACACAGAATGATGATGTTGTTCTGACAGAAAACGGCGGAGAGGAAAAAAACAACAATCTTATGTGCTTTATAAGCTCTGGCGGTGAGCGCATAGGAATTGAATACATTTTTGTTTTGAAGGAAAACTAAAACCCTTAAGAAGCCTTTTATAAGGAAGATTCCCGCATCGAGCGCGGGAAAGACAGGACAGTTAGATTATCGGGTCGAGCCCGATAATGACAGGACAATCGAGCCCGATAATGACAAAAATTGTCGACCAGATAATGGCAATGGTTTTTGTCATTGCCGTGCTCGACACTGCGATGTTTGCATATCAAACTCGTTTAGCAATCTATAAATGGCAGTAAAAATGAACATAAAAACTAAATTTGTGGAGAAAAATATGAAATTTAAACGCTTTTTACAAGGACTTGCAGCTTTTGCTGTAATTGCGCTCTTTGCAGGATGCGCGGACATTCTGGACTCAAAAACTGCAGAAAAATCTAATCTAAAAGAAAATACTTCTGTTTCGATTAGTTTTGGTTCAAAAGGACGCTATATTTCGGCCGGAAGCTTTGAATTAGACAAAATAACTTCCTGGAAAATAGCTTTTGAGCCTACAGGCGATTCCGACGAAAAATCCATTGAGCTTGCGTGGACTTCCGGCTCTTCGGATTCTAGCTCTAGCAGCCCGTCCCTTTATTACAGCGAGGGTGTCCTTAATGCAAAATTGATTCCGGTCGGAACGTACAATATCGCTCTCGAAGGAAGCTATTCTGAAGGAAACGGCACAATAACCGTCAGCGGAACAAAAGAAGGTGTTTCAGTTTCTTCGGAATCTGCAAAAAACAGCATAACAGTGCTTGTCGGACTAAAAAAAGACAGTTCTACCAAAGGCAGCCTTGAGCTTTCTTTTGATGCGGCCGGTATTTCTGATTACTCTTCTGGCCTGCTTGTTACACTTAAAAATAACCAGACAGGCGATATTGAGTATTCAACTGATAAAAACAACCTTGTTTTTTCTAGCTCTTCCGACAGCGTTTATGCTCTTACTGGAGAAGATATCGCTCCAGGCTGGTACAAGCTTGAGTTCTATTGTAATGACGGTGTTAAAATAGAAATTCCGAACGACAAAAGGATGGTAGAAATTGCCTCCGGAATAAAAACAACAGACTCGGATATAAAATTTTCTATTGTAACTGTAAAAAAATACTATGCGACAAACGGCACTTCAGAAAGCGCGCAAAATATGAACGGCCTTGCTGTGTCCTCAAGAAAAAACCTTACGGCGCTTTTGGAAAAGTTGACAAAGACTTGGCCTGAAGTATCGGAAGTTGAGATTTTTATGGACAGTGCTCCTGTAATTGACATAAAAACATTCAATGAGTTAAAGGAAGCTCTTGAAGATTCAAAAAAATGTTCAATCTATTTAGGAGAAAGCCAATCTATAGCGCTCGCTTCGGACCCTGACACAAATACTGTTACAACCGCTCTTTCGGGCTCTGTCTGCCTTGTTGCAACAGACGGAAATGAAAAATTTGAAGCAAGCGGCATTACTGTTGAGAAAGGAAAGCCGCTTGATATTACCCTTAAAAACGGAGCCTGCATCAATGCCGCTTTTGTAGATTCAATTGACGACAAATTGAACATATTTGCGGTTAAAGACAGCGAAGACGGAACTACAGCAGACAACTTTGCAGCATATGTAGCCGCACCTTTCTTTTATTCAGCCTCTGAAATTGACACAAGCTGCTTCTCGCTCTTCGAATATGGCTCGAAAAAGGTTTCGGATCAGAATACGGTGATTAGTGTTTCTGGAGATGACGGTTCCTGCGAATTCTATATAAAGCCTGCAAGCATGGAAGGCATAACAGCAGAGTCAAGCGCGGACCTTTCTATTGAGGCGTATTATACAAGCGGCTCGGATTCTGAAACTTACAGCTCTGGCAGCGTTATTCCGTATGAATCTTCCGACCTTAATATTAAGCTTAAAGCCCCTGACGGCATAGAAATCGAAAAATGCTTATGGTACTTGAACGGGGACTCAATTGATGACAGCATCACAGATGAGCTTATATATTTTGATCCTACGCAGAATGACAGCCTAAAAATTGACGGTACAAACGTTGTAAGCTGCTTTGTGTCTGTTGGAGAAAAACTCTATCTTTGCGAGCTTAGCTTTACTTTTAAGACGCCAAGCCGCAGCGCGGCTGTCTGGATTTCTGGAACTCATTCTTTAAGTATGAAGCAAATTTATGATTATACTGATTCAGACGCGGCAGAAAGCACCCTAAAAGAAA
>NZ_DBJD01000038.1:3151-5834 GCF_002297065.1 Treponema sp. UBA785
TCTAAATGCTATTGCTTTGACAAAAATTACAATCTTTGGACTGTGGAGTTTTCGGATAGCGTGGCGGCTTTGAACAAATATTCGATGAAAGTTTCTTCAAATTCTTATTCAACTGATTCTGACTTAACAGCCGAACTTTCAGAAATTACAAGCAGCCCTGCAGATATGTGCTATGACGCTGTGAACGGATATATATATCTGCTTGTAAATGGAGACAGCTCAGCGACAGTTTATGCTGTTTCTACGGGAGATACGCCTGCTGTAGCTGCAAGCGCAACGATGAATACTTCGGCTCTCGGAGAGAACGTTTCTTTAACAAATATCGCAGTCAACGGAAATGACTTTTATTTTGCAGACAGCTCATGCAATGTTTATAAAGCGACTGTGACCGTAGATTCTGGAAGCATTGCGGTAGGAACTCCAAGCCTTGTAAAATCTCTTGTTTCGCAAGATGTTTTGGAAGGCTATGATTCTTCTAAGCATGATGCTTCCTATGATTCAATTTCGATAACGGATTTGCAGTTTGGAGACGGCCTTGGCTATGGTACAGAGAATGTTTATGCGCTTGTAAAGGAGGCTTCTAGTTCTGTTGGGCTTAGTAGCAACGATTATTTTTATAGCCGCGGCGCGCTGGTAAAAATCAGCACAGAAACCGGCTCTTTTGAGAAGTTTGGCTGGGCATCAGAGGTAAAAGAATTTAGCTATACTCATAATACAGGTTCTTATACGGATTACTATTGTATTCCTGATGCAGCTGATTCATCCAATACCGACTTTTTTGGGCCTACAAAGTTCTGCGCTGTTGTGCCAAAGAAGATTGTAATTGTTGACGATGGCTTTTATTTGAAGGCGGTAGACGGCAGTAGTGGAGCACTAAAAAATAAAGACTCTATTGTTGAGTTTGATATTGACGGCTCAACGCTTTCAAGAGGAGCTGCCAGCATTTCTGTATCGTTTGATATTGGCACAACTAATTTTTATTATACAGAAAATTAAAGTTTTCTAAAGACAGCCGGCCGGTAAGTAAAAACTGCTATTATGGCGCTTGCTTTTTTTGTCATTCCAATGCTAACAAAACTGTCATTCCCGCAGTTGTTTTTTTGTCATTGCCGCGCTTTTTTTGTCTCTGCCATTCTTGTGCTTTCTTCTTTTTTGTCATTGCCGTGCTTTTTTTTGTCATTGCGTGCTTTTTTTTGTCATTGCCGTGCTTGACACGGCAATCTATCCGCATGGATTATCGGGTCAAGCCCGATAATGACAAACGGTCAAGCCCGATAATGACAAATGGCCAAGACTGATAATGACAGAGAAGTCGAACGCTCGATAATAACAAGTGGAGCAAGCCGCTTTTTTTTATGATATAATTTTTTTATATGCTCAGTTTGTTTAAAAAAAAATTGATAAAGATTTCTGTCTGTGTGCCTGTCTGCGGCACGCAAAAACTTCTGCCTGCATGCCTGGAAAGCATTTGCTCTCAAAATTTTTGCGGCTTTGAAATTATTGTTGTTGATGACGAGGGAATTGGCCGGTTAAAAGAAAAAGAGCTGAATACAAAGAAGATTTTAAAAGAGTTTTGCAAAAAGCATAAAAGTCCAAATTTTTGTGTAAAGCTTGTTCAGCACGAAAAAAACAAAGGCCTTGTAGAAGCCCGCCGTTCTGCAGTTTATGCGGCGGCCGGAAAATACATAATGTTTGTGGACAGCGACGACTTTCTTTTGCCGGACGCATTGAGCGCGCTGTATGAGATTGCCGAAAAAAATGGAGCGGACATTGTTCATGGCAGGGCAAAAGTCAAAACTGAGCAGGACTTAAAAAATCTTTCTGAAAAGGATAAAAAATTTTTAGAGAATAGGATTCTTGAAATTACAAAAAAAATAACCAATGTTTTTGCCGGGACAGATTGCCGCGCCGAAGGCTTTTTGTGCAAAGATGAGATTCTAAATGGCTTTTTGGTTCAGCGCAACCATTGCGGTTTTTTGTGGGCAAAGCTTTTTGAGCGTGAATTGTGCTTGAATGCGTTTGAAAAAATTCCTCCAGTATATTGTGTCTTTGCGGAAGATTTTTTGGTTTATTTTTTTCTTGCCTTTTATGCAAAAAAATATGCCGGCATAAAAAACGAAGTGTATTCTTACTGTGTCGATACAGGAATTTCGTCTGAAAAGAAAATTTACAGCCTTGAGCAATGGAAAAAAGTTTGCTCTGCCGCAAGCGCAAGCACTGTTCTTCTGGATTTTGTTCAGAAAAAAGACATAGAAGCCAAAAATCTTACAGAAGCCGAAATTGAAGAGTTGAAAAAGACATGCCGGTATTACGCAAGAAACAATCTTGAGCAGCTAAAAAAAGCAGTAATCCCGGAACTCCAGTTGCAGGCCTACGAAGAACTGTGCGAATGGTGGGGAAAAGAAATGATTAAAAGCGTAGAAAAATGACTGCAAGAACAGGTGATATTAAAAATATTACCACCTGTTTTTTGAGATTTAGCTTTTGCCAGTTTTTAAGCTTTTAACCTGCTCCAAGGAAAGCCCTGTAACAGAAGCAATCTGTTCAGGTGAGATGTTTATTTTAAGCAAGTTTTTGGCAGTTTGGAGAGTTTTTTCGCTCGCAATATCGTTAGCCATATCTTTAGCAATGTCTTGTGCCATATCTTTTGCCATATCTTGCGCCAAATTTCTTGCCTGCAGCT
>NZ_DBJD01000020.1:0-16514 GCF_002297065.1 Treponema sp. UBA785
GCTTCGCTAGAACTTACAGAACCTGAAATTGTAGGATTTTTCGGCTGATATTCTTTTATCGAATCCAGTGTGATTACCGGCGCTCCTGCGGAAACCGCGATGAAGAATTTTCCTGTGGTTGCAGTTACAGGTGTTCTTCCAGAAAGCTCGGTGGACAAAACATCATCTGTCGCAATAATCTCCACAGCATAAACGCCCTCGTCAGAAGGAAGCGTGAACGAATTGCTGCAAGTCGATTTTCCAATATCGTCTTTTTTTGTCGAATCAACTAAGTTTGTCTTATCAGCCTTATAAACTTTCATCGCAACGCTTTTTATTAGGTCGTCGTCAGAAACAGAAACAGAAATCTTATTATTCGAAATCGTTCCGAACAGGTTGCCCTTGTTCGCATTGATGTTTTTTGAATCTGTTTTAAATTCATCTGAATTGCTCGCGTTGTTCAGAGTGATTACAGGATTGTCCGTCTTCTGTGAAATTTTGAGACTTGTATATTCTGAATCTGCCGCGCTTCGAGATGAATACGTTGTCTGGTTTCCAACCTTGTCGGTCGCTGTAACTTTTACATCGAGCAAAACTTCGTCCGGAAGCTCTGTCGTGTCAATCGTCTGGGTGAACGAGTAGACTTTTCCGAGGTCTCTTGTCTCCTTCAGCTCGTCTCCAGCATAGATTTGCATTGCTACGCTTTCAAGGTTTGTCTCCTCGACAGTTCCCTTTACCGTGACTGTTCCGTTCACAAACGGCCCTGTTTTTCCATCATATTCATCAACCGTAGGCGTAATAGAAGAGATTTCGATTTTTGGCAGAACGGAGTCAATCTGGACATTTGACGAGACCGTTGCGTCGTGGCCGGAGGAAGATTTTCCGTAGAGCTCAAGCGTGTAAAGATATGATTTTCCGGAACCTTTCTCCGCCTTTATCTTCTCGTAGCCTTCCAGCCCTGATGGACTGAATGTCCAGATTCCGTCCTCGCCGCATGTGAACGCCGAAGTGGAAGTCCAGCTCTTGTCCGCTCCTGCCCGGCTTATCTCCTCTGTGTATGTTCCGAGCTCCGTATTTGAGTCCTGGTCTGTCACGGTGAGAGCCGCCCGCAGATATGAAGTGTAGAGAGACCCTCCCTTCAAAGCCGCGCTTCCGCTGAAGCTGAAGCCTGTTTCCGCCTGGAGAGAGCCTCCCGGCGAGAGAATCTTGAGAGTCGGCGGAACTCCTGCCTCGTTTCCCTCAAAGCCGTATATCGTGCTCTGCGAGAATTCCACTCCGTCTATGTCGCGTCCTGTCACCGCAAGAATATAATACTTGTTGAGGACTATCGCGCCTTCCGGAAGTGTTACCGAGAATGTCTTTGTCGAGACCGACGCTCCTCCGGAATTGTTCTTTCCGTAGTCGTATATAAGTTTCCAGCCCCCGATTTCTGTCGCCGGAAGCTCCTCTGTCGCCTTTGAGTATTCTGTGAATGTCGCCTCCGAGTATCCGTCCTCATCGTCTTCAAGAGCCTTCACCTTCGCCGCAAGAGTCTCGCTGAGCTCCGCGGCAAGCTCTTCCTTTGACTCCGGGGCCGCCGTGTATTCCTTCATCCAGACCTTTACTGTCGCGTTCGATTTCTCGTTTCCGTCAAGGTCTATCTGTGTCTGGTCAAGCCCCTGCGTTACTGTCACGGAAACCGCGTTTCCGCTTGACGCCTGCTGGTTCGCTGCGTTCGCTCCGAATTTGTATTCAAATCCGTTGACCTGGTATGTCGGGTTCGCGTTCGGGTTAAGCGAAAAATAAAGCCGTCCGCTCTCTTCCGCCGATGAGGTGTCCTTTTCCGCTGTGGCAAGAATTTGCTTGGCCTCGTCGTCGCTCTTTGTTCCGTTGAGTATGTTCATTAAATCCGTCGGCTGGAGCTTTTTGCTGGTCTCCTTTTTCTGGCTTAAAAGACTGTCGTAGACATCGTCGTAGAGGTATAGCGCGCTTGTTGAATTTCCTTTTTCGTCGGCCGCGGCTTCTTCCGCTGTCCTCTGGTCTGAGCTGTCCGGAGGCGTTGTGTATTTTTTCGCGTTGTCCGTGAGCCTTATTGAGCAGGTGTATTTCTGTGTTCCGCTTGAGTCTCCGTAGATTCCGTCGTACCTTTGGCTTCCGGCCTGAGCGATTATTACGCTTGTGCCGCCCGCGGTCTCGATATTTTCCTCGCGGAATGAGCTTATCTCCTCGCCGTTGTAGTTTTCCTTTGAGACTATATTTCCGCTCTCGTCGTAGATTGTGACGTCCATTGAGCTTACTGAATGCAGCTCCGCTATTGTTCCCTCGACTGTAAAGATGGAGCCGTAGGCCGAAGGCGAGCTTGAGCCGCTTTTTACTACGCCAGGGTTTTTGATCACGAATACAGGAGGCGTGTTGTCAATCTCGAAAGATGATGAAAAGCTGCTCTTCTCGTCCGAGCTGCTGTCGTGGGAGCCGTCGTATGCGCGTGCTGTCGCGGTGTATTTTCCATCGGCGAGCTGCCAGCCGGCATACCTGTTTTCTGGGGAATATTTATTCAGGTCTATGCTCCAGTGCTTTGACGAGCTGTCGACGGTCGCAGGCGCGTCCTTGAGGACAGTCTCGCCTGTGTCTGTGTTTACAAGAGTAACTTTTACAGCCGTAATCTGCTTGTCGTCGCCGCAGTCGCCGTATAGCATGAAAGTGCCGCGGATTATGGCGTTTGTGTTCGGATCAGGATAGACGATTTTTACAGAAGGAGCCTCGGTGTCTACAGAGTCTCCAAGTCCTACCTTGCAAGACCCCATTGCGCAAACGAGGGCGCCCAGCATTACCGCAAATACCCCCCCCCGTATTATTTTGCGAGGTTTTTCTCTATAAAAAATTTCAAAGCCACTTTTTTTCATAAAAATCTCCATTCTAAAACAAAATCAATCTACATGTGCTAATTCTAGAAAAAATTTCTAGAATACATTTACACGCAAACCTACAGAGATTTGCGGAACTAAGTTATCAATATCAACGTCCGAACTTACATCTGTTGGAATAAACCACAACTGGCCTTCTGTATAAATTGAGAACGTCCTGAACATCTTCTGTTTTGCGAAAGTCACCCTAGGGAATTCAATCTGGGCAAGCAAGGCAGAAAGAACCTGCGGCTTACCAGACTGACCTTGATTAAATCTCGTAAAGTTTGCGCCGACAGTCACGTTTGCAGAAAGCCATTCGTAATCGCGTCCAAGGAAGTACATAAATGGAATATATGCAACGTTTGCAAGAATTTTTGCTCCAAATACGCTGTCACCGCCATAACGCTGGTTTGTTTTTGTAAACATTTCGCGCTGTGTCTGCGTAAACTGTCCCCACTGAACCTGAAGACGAACGTTATCATCAAAGAACGAAAGTCCGGCACCAATATCGAACAAAGTTGCGCCCCAGAAATGCCAGTCAAAATACAATCCCTGAATAAACGCTGGAACTTCATAACTTGACTTGTCGCCTTTTCGCAAAGCAAGAGAAACGCTCTTAAGAGCAACATCGTCGTGCGCAAGACCGCTAAATTCAATGCTTTGGTTAAAGCGTCCGCCTTCGCCAGGGCTTATTAGCTTAACAGTCGGTTTAGTCTTATCAACCTGAACAATAGTTCTTGTAACTGCTGTCTCGCCGTTTTTCATAGTTGCCCGCACGAGCATAAAGTGATAGCCTTCGGTAATATCTTCGTTTTCAATGCGGTAGCGCCATTTTCCAGTTTTTGAAATTTCTTCAAATGATTTTCCATTGTTGAAAGAAATTTCAACTTTTTCTACAGTTTTTGCCAAGGCGGCATCTTTCATTTCTTTTTGAGCGCCCTTTGCCTTTGCAGCAACAAGTTCCGTTTCAGAAATTGCATATCCGGCATCGCCAACAATGTACGGTCTTTCGATTGCAAAATCTCCGTAAGTAAAATTGTCGATTGTAACCCAAGGACCAACAGAACTGTAATTTATAAACTGCTCGTTAGACATAATCGTGCTTACATTTGCAAGATTTGCCTTAACCTGAATTTTGTGTTGTCCGTCAGTGAGCATTTCCGGCGAAAGGTTAAATTTGTAATATCCGCTTTCGCTCAGTGTTGTTTCTGCCGTTTTTTCTCCGTCAACCAAAAGTTCAAGGCTTTCGATGTTGATTTCGCTTACTGCCGTTCCATAAATATTGAATACGCCTTTTACAAATTCTCCATTGAGCGGATACAAAAGATCAACCTTTGCCATTGCGGCGCGTTTGTCCAGCTGAACGTTTCTTGAAACACGGGTAATATTGTCTGCCGCGTCCATTCCTGTCAATTCAACATTGTAAAAACCGTTGTCGAGAGAAGACAGATCTATTGATTCTGTAATGATTTCTCCAGGAGTCAAGTTGATGTTTGCAAGTTTTTGGCTTACAGTTTTGCCTTCAAGAGAACGAATCGTAATATAAAGTTTTTTTAGTCCAATATTATCCGTTGTCTGGCCAGAGAAGAACAGCATTTTTGTTGTTTTTGAATCGTCAAGCGGCAATTCAAGGTCAATGCTCGGAGCGGTGTTGTCAATGTTTATCAAAGATGAATAAAGGCCTTCGATTCCAAACCAGTCAACAACTTTCATAAATACAACATGAGTTCCGTCTTCTACAACTCTTGTGTCGAATTCGTAAGACCAGTCAGAAACTTCATTTTCGTGGGCAAAATTTCCGGTCGCCTCGTTATAAGTATTTCCGTTGTCTACAGAAATATAAACCTTGCCTATACCGTTTTTATCAGTTGCTTTTCCTGTAAGCTTTACCCAGCCGCGGACTGTATTGTCAATCGGAGGAGTTATAACTGCGCCCTTTGGCTCTTCAAGAGAAATTTTAAAATTGCGGACAAATTCCGGTCCTTTTACACCATTCAAGTCTTCTGCATAAACAGTAACCGAGTGTTCGTTGTCTTTCATCGTCGAAAGAGGAACATCAATTGAAAAACTTGTGCCATAGTCTTCTGAAACAAGCTTGTATTCACCGTTGTCGATTTTGTAATAAACTTTTGAAAGTCCATCGTCATCAACGACAACGCCCGAAACAACAAAGTCTGTCGTTATTACGGCATCTTCTTCCGGCATATGAACTTCTGCTATTGGAAGGTCTGATTTCTGGTCAATTATAAAGTCCCAGCGGCGGATTGTTTCGACATTTCCTGTTTCATCATAAAAATTGAATGACATCAAATCGCTAATCTGCTTATCCGCTGTTCCAATATGAGTAACAACCATAGGTCCAAGAGGAATTTCAACTGGCGCAGAAGCGGCATTTCCGTTTTTAGGCGCAACATATTCTGCACGGCTAAAATGTCCGTTGTCCTTTGCAATGAATGCGATAAGATTCTCGCCGTTTACAACATCATCTTCGCAAGGAACAACAACCTGAACCTGCGGAGCCTGAGTATCTTTTTGAATTACTGTCCGCGCATAAGAAATTCTTCCTGCAATGTCTTTTGCAAACACGTCAACAGGAATAATTCCGTCTTCAAATGATTCAAGATTGAGCGCGGCAACGTAAGTTCCAGTTCCGTTTCCTTTGCAAGGATTCCAGTTTCTGCCGCCGTCTACCGAATATTCAACGCTTTCAATTCCATTTAAATCGCCAGCTTTTACAGTAAGCATTGTATTTTTCTGAATCCACTTTTGCAGTTCAGGAGCAACAATTTCTACGGTTGGAGCAGAATCGTCAACTAAAAGTTCAATCAAAGTCGAATTGTATGTTACGCCCTGGCTGTCAGTCACTTTAAGACCGACATTTTTATAAATTCCTTCTTTTTCTGCAATAATGTATGCAAAATTTCCATCCGCTTGAACAATAAGTCCGTTTTGAGAAGTTGAAAGAGCTGCCGTTACAGGTCCCAAAACGTTTGCAAATGCTCCAAATTTTTCGCCGGTTTTTAATACATAGCGGGAATTTGCAGTGTCAAACGGAGTTTTTTCTGTCGGCGCCCAATAAATCCTTTTTTCGTTGTCTACAAGAGAAGAATCTCTTTCGCGCACAATTCCGACAGTTCCTTTATAAGAAGCATTTCCGCCCGCAGTTTCTGCCGTTATCTCAAGAGAAGTAAGCCTTGAAGGAAGATTATTCAAAGGAATATTTGCCTCGTAATGAGTTGAATCAATTTGGCGGATTTGTTTTGCATCAACTTTCCCGCTTTGTTTTTCGTCCCCGCCAGGAATTTTTTCTCCAGAAAGAGCCCAGTTTACGGAAGTTACCGGGAAGTCGGAAACAATGCTCACACATGCGTTTTTTGGAGAATTAGAATTTCCGCGAGGAACTGCAATTCTCATTCCGCTTGCGTAAGTTTTCCCGTCAATTTCCGAAATAAATACTTTTGCAGAGCCTGCTTTTTTTGCCGTGTATTTTGAAATCACTTTTCCATCGCTGGCTTTTACCGAGAGTTCTGGAGAACCGGCAGCCATTTCTGAACGGAAAAATGTTCCGCTAAAATTTGAAGAAGAAGTCTGAGAAGTAATTACATAGTAAACATCTTCCGCATCAATCCACGAATAAACAGGTTTTGCCGGAGTGATTTTTTTGCCGTCGGCTGTTTTTAAAGGCAGTTCAGGAAGATTTCTGATTTTTACAGAATCTGCCGCCGTTTTTCCGTTGTTTGCCACAACTTCGACTACAGAAATTCCCTTTCTGAGCGCAGCAGCATCAATTTCAAACTCAAATCTGCCTGTTTTTGCAGGAAGTTCTGCAAATTGTCCGAACGAAGGAGAATTTGCTCCTGTTACCAGCGAAGGCGTTTTTAAGTCAAAAACAGCAGGAACTGTTATAATCCGGTATTTTAAAGAAGTAAGCGGAGTTTCAGAAGAAACCGCTCCAGAAATTTTTATCTTTGAAAGTTCTTCTACCGGGTTTCCGTCTTCGTCAAACCGCTGCTCAAGATTTTCTTCAGATTTGTCAACGGCAACTTTTGGCGCTGGAGAATCCGAATGGAAAATCAATTCGCGGCTTTCGTAAGCAACATTGTCCTGAGAAATTACGCGTACTTTTACAGGAGATGAAGTTCCGAGAGCGTCAGTCGCAGTCAATTTTATCGTAAATTCATCGTATTCAATTTTTGCAAAAGGAGTTGAAGGAACGATTGAAGCGCTTTTTATTTTTCCGCCGGCAAAATATCCAGAAACAGGATGCTCAATGTCGTTTGTAATGTCGCCATTTTCGCTTATGCGGCTGTCTTCAAAAACAACTGCCGGTTTTTCAACATTTATCTGAGTAAGATCCAAAAGATTTACAAGCTCAATTTTCTGAGATGCCCGATTATAAATATCAATCGCCGTAATTGTAAGATTTACCGCTCCATAAGCAATATCCGCATCGCCAAGCGCAATACTTACAGGAACTGATTTTTCTCCGCCTTTGAGAGCAACTTCTCCGGTCTTGCTTCCGTTGTCGCCCCAGTTTAACTGCCATGCAACCGAAGAAATTCCGCAGGCGCTCAAAACTGTAGTTTCGTATTTCGGATTAGATTCTGGATGAATTGTTACTCCTGTAAACACAGACTCAGTTCCGAGGCTTGAATTGATTTTTCCATCTTCAATCGCTGAAGCTTTTCCCATAGAAACAAAAGCCGAAGTTACAGGATTTCCGCGCACACCGTGAATGTCGGTCGCAATTACCGTTACGCTGTGTTTTCCTGCCGAAAGGTCATTTTCTTCGCTGAGCGGAACATAGAAAACGCCATGAGTTTCGAGAGTTTTTGTTTCTCCGTCGTCAAGCCTGTATTCGACAGAGGCAACTCCGTCATCGTCCGTTGCAATTCCGCGCAAGAACAAAGTTCCGGCATCACCCTCGACAATTCCGTCTTTAGAAGGGAATTCAATCGTTACGACGGGTTTATCAAGTTCCTGATCGATTGGAATTGTCTTTTTAACAGTCACTTCGTTTCCAGCGGTGTCCAAAGCCGTTACCGAAAATTCAACTTTTTTTGTGTTAAGGCCGATTGTGTCGATTTCCTGGTACCAATACGGATTTCCTGGAGTAAGTTCAAATTCACCGGATTTTTCGCCGCAAGCCCATGTAAGTTTTTGAACGCCGATTGTGTCTTTTGCATAACCTGCAACTCCAAAACGACCGTTCACAACTTCATCATCAGCAGGAGAAATAATGTTTACGTCTGGTTTTGTGTTGTCGATAAAATAAAGAAATGAATTGTATCCGACAGACCCCATTTTGTCCGTTGCCTTAAACCAGCAAACGGCCGCTCCATCTGGAGATTCTTTTGTGTTGACTGGAAGCTCAAAAGTGCAAATTCCTGTTTTTTTGTCTTCCTTGATTTTTACTTCGCTAAAAGTTTTTCTTCCGTCAAGTGAATATGAAAGGGCTTTTATTCCGTTTCCATCAGAAACTGTTCCTTTTAGAATGATTTTTCCAGAAACAAGAGTTCCGAGCGCAAGATTTGTAACTTCTGTAACAGGAAGCCTGCGGTCAAGGTTCCATGTTATTTTTGCATTTTTTGAAGATTTTGCCGCAGAAGAAAGTCCGTTTATATCAATTCCATAAACTTCGATTGTATGAGGACCTTCCGAAAGCTCCGTAGTATCAAGATAATACGACCAAAATTCCTTACCTTTAGCTTTTACAGGTTCTGCCCCGTCGAGGCTAATCCAAACTTCGTCAACTCCGTCATCATCAATACAAGTTCCGACAATATTCAAGTTTCCCGGAACACGCATATTTTTAATCGGGTTTGTTATACCAGAAACAGGATAATCCGAATCAGGATCAATAAAAATATTATAAGGTCCGCCGACAGTTTCGTTGCCGCCTTTATCCTTTACGGTAACCATGGCATTGTATTTGCCTTCTTTTTTTCCGCCAATATCAAATTCTTCCTGCCAGCTGTCCATCTGGGCAACATCGCGCTCGTCAATATCGCGCTTGCCGCGTGCAAAAACAGATAATCCACAGACAATCAAAACAGAAAAGAAAAACACACTTTTTTTCATGCTCGTCCCCTTATATAACACTTTTTTATCATTTTTTTATAGTACAACGAAAAATCTATAAGTGCAAATTTCTAGAAACAAATATTTTTTCAATTATATTTATCGGCATATTATAAAATATTATAACAATTATGGAGAAATTTGACATTTTGTTCAATTCTCAGATATTTTTTTACAATTTTTAAATTCCTTGTTTGTTTTTACCCAAAATATTAGCTTAATAAATTCTAAAAATTGTAATTTAAAAAGAACAGTTATTTATGTGTCATTTCCGTGCGAGCTGAGATTTTTACGCATTAAACTTGGACAGGAATCTGCTGTAAAATTTCAATAGATTATCGGGTCAAGCCCGATAATGACAGGGAGCCCAGATAATGACAAAGAGTCAAGCCCATAATAATATAAAACAATAAAACTCGAAATTCGGGCTATATAAATATATAATTGATAAAACAATTCATTCACTTTCGGCTGATTAAAACCGACAGTCAAAAACACAAACAAAAAGAGGCACAAGCATGGACGAAAAAATTAAAAAGCTTCAAAAAATGATTGATGAAAGTTCCCGAATTGTATTTTTTGGAGGCGCTGGCGTAAGCACAGAGAGCGGAATTCCGGATTTTAGAAGCCAGGACGGTCTTTATCAGCAAAAATGGAAGTATCCGCCGGAAACAATAATTTCAAGAAGTTTTTTTGACGCCAATCCGAAAGAATTTTACAGATTTTATCGCGAAAAACTGATTATAAAAAACGCAAAACCAAATATTACGCATTTTAAGCTTGCAGAGCTTGAACAAAAAGGAAAACTTTCCGCAATCGTTACGCAAAACATAGACGGTTTGCACCAAAAAGCAGGAAGCAAAAAAGTTTTTGAACTGCACGGAAGCACTTTGCGCAACTTTTGCATGAAATGCGGCAAATTTTATGACGACAATTTTATTCTCGAAAGCAAAAATTCTCCGGACAGTCTTCCTCGTTGCACAGAATGTAACGGTCTTGTAAAACCGGACGTTGTTCTTTATGAAGAAGGATTGGACGACAATGTTGTCGAGGGAGCAATTCAGGCAATAAAAAATGCGGATATGCTCATAATCGGAGGAACTTCCCTCGTCGTTTACCCGGCAGCAGGCTTTATACGCTATTTTACCGGAAAAAATCTTGCAATGATAAACAAAACTCAAACTCAAGCGGACGAAATGGCAAACCTAGTCATTCATCAAGGACTGGGAAGCGTTTTTGAACAAATAAAATAAAAAAATAATCTTCAGTCTAAGATTTTAAAGAACAAAGCTAAAACCTAGCGGTTTATAAAGTCAAACAAGCGGTTAAAATCGTCCTTGCTAAAATACGAAATTTCGATTGAACCTTTTTCGTACGAACCTTTTATCTGAACTTTAGTTCCAAGTTTCTGGATAAGCTGAGTTTCAACATCGATTAAATCCGGATCGCGGGTCACACTTTTTGCGCTCTCGTTTTTCTTAACCTTTGGCTGAGGATTATTGATTTCCGATGCCATAACTTCCGTCTGATGAACAGAAAGCCCCTGCCCTACGATTTTTCCGAACAAAATATGCATATTCATTTTGTCCTTTACCATTAAAAGAGCACGGGCGTGTCCTGCGGTAATTTGTCCGCTCACAAGCGCATTCTGAATATCTTCTGGAAGTTTTAAAAGACGGATTGCATTTGCAACAGTGGCACGATTTTTTCCAACTTTCTGGGCAACCTCTTCCTGCTTAAGTCCGCCAAGTTCCATAAGCTTGTAATAAGCCCGGGCTTCTTCGACAGGATTTAAATCCGCACGCTGTATATTTTCGATAAGCGCAACTTCGAGTTTTTTCTGGTCGCTAAATGCAGAAAGCTGAACAGGAATTTTTTCAAGCCCGGCAAGACGAGAAGCGCGGGTTCGGCGTTCGCCGGCAATTATATAAAAAGTGCCGTCTTTTGCATCTTCGATCGTAACTGGCTGAATTACGCCGTTTTCTTTAATCGAATCCGAAAGCTCTTTTAACTGCTCAGAATCAAATTCCTGACGCGGCTGATAAGGATTTGGGCGCAAAAGTTCCGGGTTAATCCAAAGTTTTCCAAATTCGTCCTGTTCAATGCCGACAGGCAGATTTGTTTTTGCAGATTGAAAAGAACTTTCTGTTTTTGCCGGCTCGTCCTCTTTTGCAGAAGAGCCCAGAAGAGAATCAAGGCCGTTTCCAAGCCCAAATTTTTTAGCCACGGCGGATCACCTCCCCAGCGAGTTTTTCATAACTTTTTGCACCGACACAACTCGGATCATAAAGGCAGATTGGCACTCCGTGAGAAGGAGCTTCCGAAAGGCGGATATTGCGGGGAATAATCGTATTAAAAACCAAATCCTTAAAATAAGCCTGAACCTGACGCACAACATCCTGAGCAAGACGGGTACGGCTGTCATACATAGTAAAGAAAATTCCGCCGATAACAAGTTTTGGATTTATTGATTTTTGAACTTTTTTTACAGTCTGAAGCAAAAGAGTAATTCCTTCGAGAGCAAAATATTCGCACTGCATAGGAACAATTACAGAATCTGCGGCGGCAAGTCCGTTAAGAGTTAAAATTCCGAGCGACGGAGGACAGTCGATAAGAATAAAGTCATATTTTTCTCTAAGCGGCTCAAGCGCCTTTTTTAAGAAAAATTCACGGTTTTCTTCATCAACAAGCTCGATTGCAGCGCCAGAAAGGTCTGTATCTGCGGTGATTGCGTCAAGATTTTCAACCGGAGTATTTTTTACAGCCTGCTCACAAGCACATTGACCGGCAAGAAGCTCATAAATCGTAGGTTTATCTTTTTTTGCGCCAACGCCACTGGACATATTTCCCTGAGAGTCAAAATCAACAAGCAGAACTTTTTTTCCTGCCTTTGCAATATACGCTCCAATGTTTATGGCAGAAGTTGTTTTGCCAACGCCACCCTTCTGATTAACAAAAACAATAATTTTTCCCATATAAATACTATACCGCAAAACGACATTAAAAATACAGTCCTTTGAGAAACATTTTTTGTTTCTCAGTTTTGGGCGTCCCCCGCCTTGCGGGTCGCTACGGCCGCAGTTCCGGCTTTCGCCTCCATTCCTGAGCGCTACGCCCTCAGGAACGCTTCGCGCTGCTATCATCGCTGACGCTTTTTGGATAAAATACAAGCTATGCTTTTATCCGCGACACTTTCTAAACCTGCAAAAAAAACAAATGACAACCCGGAAAATTCTTATATCCGGGTAAAAATTAAACTTTCTGTTTCTTCGAAACTGGCGCAAAATCTCTATCTTGCCGAATTTTACACAAAAACCCAGGTTTTTCATAAAAAAATGAACGCCGAGGAAGCTATAGAATTTATCAAAAAAAACGTTCCTGCAAATTTTAAAAACTGCATTGAACGCACAGAAACCGAAGAAATTACGCTTCTTGCAAACAAAAAAGGCGAAGTTACCCGTCTTGTAAAAAAAATAAAAGACAAAAATGCGTTAGGGGGTGGAACCGCGCCGCAAGGCGTTGCCGAAGGCAATGACAACGGTGGAACACCCGACCCGGCAGGGGAACGCCCAATTCCATACAAAAATCTTTTAACCGGAAAATCTTTTAACAAAAAGAAAAATTACATTCTTCCGGAGGGAAAACCTGTTCCGTTTTTGGCGCGGCTCGGAATTATGACGGCGGAAGGCAGGGTTATTGCGGCAAAATACGACAAATTCCGGCAAATTAACCGTTTTTTGGAAATTTTTAAGGACGCGGCTCTCGAAGTTTTGGCAAAAAAAGCTGGCGGAGAACTGAGCGTTGTTGATTTTGGCTCTGGAAAAAGCTATCTGACGTTTGCAGTTCAGTATTTTTTGACTGAAATTTTAAAAGTTCCGTGCAAAATTTTCGGGCTGGATTTAAAAAAAGACGTAATTGAATACTGCTCAAGACTTTCGGACGAGCTTGGCCTTAAAAATTTGAGCTTTGCGGTCGGCGACATTGCTGAATTTGGAGAGGACAAAAAACCGGACATTATAATCACCCTGCACGCCTGCGACACTGCGACCGACTACGCCTTAAGCTACGCAATAAAAAAAGGCGCGTCTGCGATTCTTTCTGTGCCTTGCTGCCAGCACGAAATAAATTTGCAGCTTAAAAAAAATAAAGCCGGTGAAAATTCGATTTTTGAACCTCTTTTAAGATACGGGCTTATAAAAGAGCGTTTTTCTGCGCTTGTTACGGATGCTGTCCGTGGCGAGCTTTTGGAAAATTCCGGATACAAAGTGCAGATGGTTGAATTTATTGACGACGAAGGCACTCCAAAAAACCTTATGATCCGCGCAATAAAAAAATCCGGCTTTGAAGAGGAAGCCGGCGCAAAAAAAAGTTCCTGCAAAATTTTACAGGAACTTGGTGTAAATCAGACTTTAGAAAATCTTCTTAATTACCCTTAATTTCGAGTTTTATAATTTAATGTCATTATCGGGCTTGATCCGATAATCAATTGAAAATTTCCAACAGATTCCTGACCGAGTTTACTGTGTAAACATCGCAGTGTCGTAGCACGGGAATGACACTTAAATTACTGTTCTTATCAAAACTCGACATTTGGGCTAATTAGCTTTTTGCAGATTTTTTACTTTTGGATAAGCTTTCCGTTTTCAAAAATCATGCTTGCTGTGTCGAGATATTTTTTAGGAATTTCGATTCCGCAGTTTTTTGCCGCATCCAGGTCAAACAAAAGGTCAAAATCTTCTGGCTCTGTCATAAAGCGGACTGGAAGTTCTGACGGTTTTTTGCCGTTCAAAATCTGAAGAACCATTTCGCCGGTTGCACGGCCAGCCTTGTAATAGTTAAATCCGGAAGCGATTACACATCCGCCGTTCATTGCGCCAGTCACGTCGCCGGAGAAAATCGGCTTTTTTGCCTTTTCAAAAACCTGAATAAGGCTGGAAAGGGCGCTAAAAACGGTATTGTCTGTTGTAAGATAAATTCCGTCAACGCGGTCTACGATTGTTTCTGCCGCCTGTTTTACTTCGCTTGAATTTGTAATTGACTGAGTCACAAGGTTAAGTCCGAGTTTCTGGCAGGCATTTTTTACAAGTTCGAGGGAAGAAACGGAATTTGCCTCGCTCGATGTATAGATGTAGCCAAGTGTCTTGATTCCGGCAATTTCCTTAAAAAGCGCAATGTGCTGTTCTGTCGGAATCGCGTCGCTCATGCCGGTAACGTTTCCTTCGCCGTGGTCAAGAGTTGTTACAAGTCCAGCGCCGAGAGGATCTGTAATTGTTCCAAATACTACAGGAATATCTTTTATTGAATTTGCAAGGGCGAGCGCTACAGGAGTTGCAATTCCTACGGCAACATCCACATTTTCGTCCTTGTATTTGAGCGCAATCTGTGCGGCTGTGTTTACATCGCCGTTTGCATTCTGCAAGTCGTATTCCGCATCAACTCCGTTATCTTTTAAATAATCGATAATGCCCTGTTCAACAGAATCCAAAGCAACGTGCTGAACGATTTTTGCAATTCCAATCTTTACTTTTTTCTCAGACTTTGCTGATTTTTTTGAGCATGAAAGAGTTCCAAAAAGCAAGGCCGCAGCAATTGCAGAAAAAACAATCTTATTTACGAGTTTCATAAAATTCCTCCAAAAAAGTGATTACTCCACAATGTTACTATAAATAGAAACATTATGTCAAGAAGAATTTTTTTTTGCGTTTTTTTTAATTTTACTGAAGCATCAATGCGTCGTTTGAAACCTGTATTTTTTTAAACTGGGCGATTAAGTCTTCCATTGTAAGATTTTTTTTCTGCTCGCCGTTTATGTCCAGAATTATCTGCCCTTTGTGCATCATGATGAGGCGGTTTCCGTAATCGAGCGCGTGCTGCATATTATGAGTAACCATCATCGTTGTAAGTCCCATTTCGCGTGTAAATTTGAGAGTAAGCTGCATTACAAGGTCGGCATTTGCCGGGTCGAGGGCGGCAGTATGCTCATCAAGCAAAAGCAGATCCGGCTTGCTCATAACCGCCATCAAAAGCGTAAGAGCCTGTCTCTGGCCGCCGGAAAACTGTTCAACATTGTCGTTTAGGCGGTTTTCGAGTCCCATATTGAGCTCTTTAAGCTGTTCGCGGAACTGCTCGCGAAGACGGTTATTCAGCGAAATTTTTAAGCCTTTGTTTCCTTTTTTGCTGGAAATCACCATATTGTCTTCAAGCTTCATTTTTCCGGCTGTTCCCAAAAGAGGATTTTGAAAAATGCGTCCAATGTAGCGGGCGCGCTTGTATTCAGGATCACCGGTTATATCACGGACAGCGCCGTTCTGTTCAAGAAAAATTTTCCCGGTGGTCGGCTTTAAAGTTCCTGCAATTATATTGTAAAGAGTTGATTTTCCGGCTCCGTTTGAACCAATTACAGTTATAAAATCTCCGCGGTTAATTTTTAAATTTATTCCCGACAAAGCTTTGTTTTCGTCCGGCGAATGCGCATTAAATGTAATTCCAATATCTTTTAATTCAAGCATCGTTTTCTCCCATAATGAAGTTTAGGCAAAGTTTTTATTGGCCTTTAATGTTTCTCCCAATTTTCAGCTTACAGAAGGCCTTTTTAAGTGTTCTTTAAAATATGCGCTAATATTCGTTTTTGAAATTATCAGGCAGACTATTATTAAAAGTCCGGTAATAAGCTTTAAGTCGTTCGGACCAAGTCCAACAGAGCTTCCATAACGCCGGGCAACGTACATAAGCGCGCGGTACAAAATTGAACCGAGAATTACGCGGAAAGTCTGCCAGCCGATTTTGTTTGAACGAATCAAAAATTCACCAAGCATAAGAGAAGCAAGCCCCGAAACCACAACTCCAGTTCCGCTTCCAACATCGGCAAATCCCTGATACATTGCAAACATCGCTCCAGAAAGAGCGGCCATTGCGTCTCCAAGGCAAATCCCAACAGCACGCACAAAACGCGGATCAACTCCCTGGCTAATCACCATCTGCGGATTAGAACCTAAAGCGCCCATCGTCAAGCCAAAATCTGTAGAAAAAAAAGTGTTGAGCAAAAAAGTAAGGATTGCGACAAAAACCGCAACAAAAATCACGATTGACCAGTCGCCGGCAGCAGGAAAAGCCCTGGAAAGACTTTTAAAAATCGTATTGAGCCGCAACAAAGAAACATTTGCCTGGTTCGACATAATCCGCAAGTTCACGGAATAAAGCATTGTCATAACCAGAATTCCGGCTAAAAGATCAGGAATCCGCAGTTTTGAATAAATCAAAGTGGTAAAAAGACCGGCAGCCGCGCCGCCACAAAAAGCAATCACAAGCGCGCAAGAAGGCGAAATCCCGTGAGTAAGGCATGCAGCAAGAATACACGCGCCCATCGGAAAAGAACCGTCAACCGTCATGTCGCAAAAGTTAAGGACGCGAAAAGTCATAAAAACGCCCAAAACCATAATGCCGTAAATAAAACCTTCGATTAAAATTCCAGAAATCATTTTTTGTGTCCGTTTTCAGTAAAATTTTGTTCTTATAAAGAGTAACAGATTTTTGAAATTTTGTCAGTTTTTATTTTGGAGCGCAATTTTC
>NZ_DBJD01000075.1:0-3548 GCF_002297065.1 Treponema sp. UBA785
TGGATGGATTCTTTCATAAATTCTCTGTAGAATTCAGTTTTAAAATACAACCGCACGCAGACAGATGGAGGAAAAATGATTTTAATTAATGGAAATTTTCTTTGCAGGAATTTGACTGGAATTGAACGGTTTGCCTGGGAAGTCTGCTCAAAGATGGATCAGATTCTGGACGAAAATGACGACATAAGGCTTTTAGTTCCAGCAAATGCAAAAAAAATTCCAGCCTTAAAAAAAATCAAAATAGAAAAGTCTTCAAAACAAATAAAGAGCTTTCCGGTTTGGGATATATGGACTTTTGCCCTTGCCTGCAAAAAATTCAAGGCAACCGCACTAAATTTTTCAAACACTGCCCCGCTCGGAAAATTATGCGGACTTTCATTTTTGCACGATATTTACGCAAAATCTTATCCGAAAGATTTTGTTTCGTTAAAAGACCGGCTCATAAAAGTTTACAGTCTTTTTTCGTACCACAATATTGCAAAAAATGCAAAAATTGTGCTTACAGTTTCGGAATTTGCCAAAACTGAAATTCAAAAAGCCTACAAAGTTCAGGACGGCAGGATAAAGGTTATTCCGAACGGCTGGGATCACTTTAAGAATTTACAGGCAGACGATAAGATTTTTGAAAAATTCTGGCAGTTAAAGTCTGGAGAATTTTATTTTACGCTAGGTTCTCTTTCAAAACGAAAAAATCTAAAATGGATTGCAGAATATGCAAAAAATCACGAAGACGAGACGTTCGCAGTAAGCGGAAAAGCAATTTCTGGGCTTGTTCCTCCTGAACTTGAAGCGCTAAAAAGTCTTAAAAACGTTGTTCTGCTTGGCTACGTAACCGATGGCGAAGTAAAAGCGCTTATGAAAAAATGCAAGGCGTTCGTTTTTCCGTCTTATTACGAAGGTTTTGGAATTCCGCCGTTAGAAGCGCTTTCGTGCGGAGCAAAAGTTGTTGTTTCAAACAGAGCAAGTCTTCCTGAAATCTACAAAGATTCTGCCTTTTATATTGATGCAGACAGCACAGACTGCAATCTGACAAAACTTTTAGAGAAAAAAGTGGCTTCTCCACAAGAAATTCTTGAAAAATATACTTACGAAAATGCCGCTAAAAAACTGCTCGAAGCAATAAAAAGCCTGTAAATCTTCATGCTTAACGAAATGTAAAAAACAGGGGTTATGCTAAATACAAACGAATAAAACATAACCCCTGTTCTTAAAAAATTTTATAAAATTTATCTAAAAATAAGATTCCAGACATTGTATTCTGCAAAAACAGAAACTGCAACAAGAGAAACCGTAGACATAATTTTAATAAAAATGTCCATACAAGGACCAACTGTGTCTTTAAGCGGATCGCCTACTGTATCGCCGACAACTGCGGCGTCGTGTACAGTGTCATAGCCTTCTCCGCCTTTTTTAATTCCTTCAAGGCCGCCCTGTTCAATAAATTTCTTGCCATTGTCCCAAGCGCCGCCGGCATTTCCTGTAAAAATCGCAATCATAATTGAAGCAATTGTTGAACCGATAAGAATACCGCCTACAAAATGCGCGCCAAAAAGGAGACCGGCAACAACAGGAATTACAACAGCCATCAAAGCCGGAGCTTTCATCTGGCCGATTGAACCTTCCGTAGAAATTTTAATACAACGGTTGTGATCAGGATCTTCTTTTCCTTCGAGAATCGCAGGATGTTCTTTGAACTGACGGCGAACTTCTTCTACCATTTTTCTGGCAGCAATGGCAACCGCATCAATAAGCATGCCAGAAAAGAAGAATGGCAGCGCGCCGCCAACAATTGCGCCTGCAAGAGTCATTGGCTCCATAATATTCAATGTAGGAAGACCGTTTGCACCGACAGATTCTCCTGGAAGAGAATACATATATGAAAGCATGAGGGCAAGAGCAGCAAGTCCGCCAGAACCGATTGCAAATCCCTTGCCAATTGCGGCAGTCGTATTGCCAACAGCATCGAGAGTATCTGTAATTTCGCGAACGCCTTCCGGAAGCGCAGACATTTCCGCAATACCGCCGGCATTGTCAGAAATAGGACCATAAGTATCTACAGAAACAGTAAGAGAAACAAACGAAAGCATTCCCATTGCAGACATAGCAACGCCATAAAGACCTGAAGTATAGTAGGCCAAAATAATACCTATTCCAAGAACGACACAAGGAGCCATGCAAGAACGCATGCCAAGCGCGAGACCAGAAGTAATAGTCAGGGCAGGACCTTCTTTAGAAGAAGATGCAAGAATTTTTGTAGGCTTATAATCTGAAGATGTATAAAATTCTGCAAGAGTGCCAATCAAAATTCCTGCAATAATACCAACAGTAGCGCCAATCCATGGAGAAAGCGCGCCGAATTTAAATCCGAGCTTTGCAAAATCAACGTTGCCTGTTCCAAAAAGTTTGTATGAAAGGACTGCGCCAGCAACCATTGTAAGAGCCGCGCCGACATAAGTAGCGCCATTGAGCTGGTTGTGAACTTTTTTTGATTTTGAAAGATTGCGTACAAGAAGCGAAGCAACACCGATGACACATGCAATAAGCCCGACAGCCGCAAATGTGAGCGGGAATGTATACAAAGCGGCAAGGGAATCTCCACTTACGCCTGTCTTGATGATAAGGTTGTATCCAAGCGCAATCGCGGCAACTATTGAAGCAACATAAGATTCAAGAAGATCCGAACCAAGACCAGCGACATCGCCAACGTTGTCGCCAACGTTATCGGCAATTGTGGCAGGGTTGCGAGGATCATCTTCTGGAATGTGCGCTTCTGTTTTTCCAACAAGGTCAGCGCCCATATCAGCGGCTTTTGTGTAAATTCCGCCGCCAACACGGTTAAACATAGCAACCATCGAGCATCCAAGAGCATAGCCTGTCAAAACGTTAGGAAATCTTACAAGGGCGATTTTTGTAAGCCAGGCAGGAACAGCTTCTGTTGAAGAAATCCAGCCGAATGCATAGCCAAAAACAATTACAACAATTGAAAGACCCAAAAGAGCAAAGCCTCCGACACAAAGTCCCATAACAGAACCGCCACGGAATGCGACTTTTAAGGTTTGCCCGATATTTTGAGTTTTATTCGCCTCGTTTGTAACGCGGACATTTGCATAAGTGGCAATCTTCATGCCGACCATACCCGCAAGAGCAGACATTACAGAACCGATAAGAAAGGCAGACGCAACATACCAATCAAGCGCCAAAAATACGATTACAGCAACAATTAAAACAACTATTGCCAGAATGCGATATTCGATGCTGATAAAAGTATTAGCACCGCCACGAATATAAGATGCAATTTTCTGCATCAATTCATTTCCTTCTTCAAGATTTTTTACCTTAAAGAAGTTGAAAACTGCATAAGCCAATGCAAAAAGCGCGGCAAAAAGCAGAAAGACGGAAAGTGTCATTTTTTACTCCATTTTTTTTGAATTCCTTAATAAATTAAGGTAAAAAAAATGATAACAAACAATTTAAAAATTGTATCAACAGTGTTTTTGAACAATTCTGTCATCGGTTTATTAAAATTTTATTTGCATAGCTCAATACAG
>NZ_DBJD01000060.1:0-554 GCF_002297065.1 Treponema sp. UBA785
ACAATATAGCCGTAAGTGTGCTTTCTGTAGGTTCTGTTTACGCGGGTAATCGCCTGCAAGAGTCCATGGTCTTTGAGCTTTCGTCCAAGATACAGACGCTTAAGGCGTGGAGCGTCAAAGCCTGTAAGAAGCATATTAAAAACAATAAGAACATCAATATCAGTTCCGCTTTTAAAAGTGTCTATGTAGTCTTGCTGCACATCTTTGTCATCGCTGTCATAAAGAATTAGCGCAGGCTTCATAGAGGACTTTTCTTTATCCTTTTCATTCAGTTCCATCTGAATTTCCATGAAATGCTCGTAAAGCGCCCTTGCCTGCTCGGAAGAATCGCAGATAATCATTCCGCCAACCTGCTCTCCGTCATCCTCATGGTAAAGATTTCTGAATTTCTTAAGGTCTGAAATAATATAGCGCAAAAGCTCCTTCACATATCTTGGATGGCTTTTTATGTCGATTATCTCGCGGGTTTTCTGATTTTTTGGAAGCTCGATTTTTTCAAGGTCTTCGTAGATTTCTTTAAGCCTGTTCTTATAAGAAGTTTCAATTTCTTCCCG
>NZ_DBJD01000060.1:683-1393 GCF_002297065.1 Treponema sp. UBA785
TCGTCTCCAATCAGCGGCGTTCCTGTAAGGGCAATGCGGACAGCGTTTCTGTCGGCATCAAGAAGATTCGCAAGGAACGAGCCTTTAGGGTCATAGCTTCTGTGTGCCTCGTCAATAATAAAAATGCGCTGCAGATTTGTGTTGTAATCAGGCAGGTCTATTTTTTCTTTTTTCCGCTCATCAAACCTCTGAATGTTTATGACAGTGATTTCTTTTTTGCCGCTGTTTCCAGAAAGGGAATTCCTCTCGTCAAACTGCTTCATAAGCTCTTCACGGGTTTCCGCGCTTTTGACTGACAATCCTCGTATTTCAAATTCTGTTGCGGCCTGTTTTTTCAAGTCTATACGGTCTACAATAAAATAGAATTTTGGAACAATATTCTTTTTTGCGTAATAATCAGTAAGAATATTCACAAGGTAATAACTGAGGGCTGTTTTTCCGGAGCCTTGAGTGTGCCAGATTACGCCTTTTTTAATTCCCCTGTCCAAAGTCCTTGTAACCGCCAGAGCTGCGAAAAGCTGCTGGTAGCGCATAATGTGTTTTTGAAGCTCAACTGTAACAGAGCCGTCATCAAGTTTCTTTTGGGCATGAACATATGCGATTCCGTATTTCAGAATATAAAGAAGCCGGCTAGGCGCGCACATTGAAGTGAGAATCTTGTTTGTCGGCGTGGTAACGTTTTTGTTCTTTTTATATTCATCGGAACTTTT
>NZ_DBJD01000060.1:1506-27783 GCF_002297065.1 Treponema sp. UBA785
TTGTAAGGATAATTTTGAATATACGGCTCAACTTCAAGATGCTGCGGATTTTCCTCGCGGAAGCAGTTGAAAGGAGGAGCTTTGTGTCCGCCAGTGCAATAAAACGCGCCTTGAACAGGGGTAATTCCGCCCATGTTGTCGTATTCCATATTGTTGGAAAAAATCATCAGCTGCGTAATGTTGTTGAATCTTCTTGCTTTTTTATTCGGAAGCCGAAGATTATACTCGCGCTTTCGTTCCGCGGCAATGCCTTCTTTGTTGTTCGGAATCTTAACCTCAATGTAAGTCAATGGAAGACCGTTTATAAACAAAGTAATGTCAGGGCGGAACAGTTCCGTGTATTTGTTTTCCGCAGAATCGTCTTTTACATCGTAGCACGAGAATTCCGCAGTAACATGAAAAGTGTTGTTTTCAGGATTGTCAAAATCAATGAGCTTTTCAGAGCCTGCAGAAGCAAGACGGTGATAAAATTTTTCGCCCAAGTCATCGCTGTCAAGCTCATTTGAAATATCACGGAGAACCTGCCCGGCTTTTCTTTCGTCAGACTGGGGATTGAGCTTTACAAACTGCTTTTTGAAAATCTCTGTTAAAATATTTGTTTTTGGCTCAAAAAAAGTGCCTGCCTGCTTTAATGTAATTCTAGGAATGTATGTGTAGCCAAGCCTTACTAAATGCAAAACCGCAGGCAGCTGAACACGCGAATTTTCACAACCAAATTTATCAGACATATAATTTTCCGTTTTCTTCCATAAATAATTAAGGTTAAAGTAGAAAATTATTTTAGCACAGATTTGCGTTTTTTTTCTATTTTGGCGTACGGCGAATGTTAGACTTTAGGCTTTGAAAGACATTCAGGAAACTCGCAGCACAGATAAGCAGCAAATTTTAAGCAGATAAGCAACACTAATCAATGCTTCGCTTCTTTTTCATAAACCAAAAAGCCGGTTTGTGATATTATCTCTTTGGAAGATTTCTTGATGAAAAATCGTCTGGCCGCTGTTCAGCGCAAAAAGCGTTTTTTCTGACAGACTAACCAATACCAAGCCTATGAAAAAATCCACCGCCTGCTACCATTTGCCGGGGCTTTTTGAGTTTTTTGATTTCTACAGCGTGTTTCTGCCGCTTTTCTATAGCCACAGAGAATATTTTTATGACTGGTGCGAAATCGCCTCGATTTATGGCGCGCCGTCAGGCTGCATTTGGAACGGCGGAAGAACAGGCTTTTCAGGCGCAGAAGAAGCCAGCCCCCAAAAAGTCCTTGAACTAGTAGAAAAATACGGAATTTCCGCGCGGCTCACGTTCAGCAACTCGCTTTTAAGAAAAGAGCATCTTTCAGACAAGAAATGCAACGAAATCTGCCGTCTTTTTGAAAGCAAGAGCGGCAAAGCCAAAAACGGAATAATCGTCCACTCGGAGATTCTGCTCGATTACCTTAAAGAACATTATCCAGCTTTCTATTTTGTCTCCTCCACAACAAAAGTCATAACGGATTTTCAAAGATTTAAGGATGAGCTGGACAGGAAAGACTTCAGCTTCGTTGTGCCGGACTTCACTCTTAACAAGTCGCTTGAAAGGCTTGAATCCTTGACACAAGGGCAAAAAGACAAGGTGGAATTTCTGTGCAATGAGTGCTGCTGGACCGGATGCAGGGAGCGGAAAATCTGCTACGAGAACGTGAGCCGGAAAAATCTCGGCGAGGATAACAACTGCCCTGACCACATCTGCAGGTCGCCGGGAGGCAAGGACGGCTACGTGTTCTCAAATGCGATGAAAAATCCCTCTTTCATCGGAATTAGCGAGATAAAAAATATTTACCTTCCTATTGGATTTTCAAACTTTAAAATCGAGGGGCGAGGGCTTGGAAGCGCGATGATACTGGAGTTTCTTCTATATTATATGACAAAGCCTGAATACCAGCTGAATGTAAGGGAAGCGGTTTACCTTGACAGCATGCTTGACTTGTTCTGAAAAAAAACTGCCGGGCTTGCAACGAAGACGCATTTCTCTAGTGCCGCACAATTAAAGCCGCTCAAAACCATATCCGCATTTTTGCATTCTCTTACCAGTTCCACAAATTTCTTCCAAATTCCTCAGCCTTATTGAACAAACCTACCAATTTACTTATAATAACCTTACGTTTAGACAAAGACGGCTGGCTACTTATACGGTGAGCCAGCCATTTTTTTTGGAGGTCAAAAATGAAATCTTTGTTCAAGTGCGCGGCTTTAGTTCTTTCTGCGCTTTCCGTATTCGGGCTTGCTTCTTGCGGCGAGAAAAAGGCAAAAAGCAATGTCCTTAATGTTATGGTTGAAGTTGAAGTTGCGTCTCTCGACCCGCAGCAGGCAACAGACGGAACTTCCTTCGAGGTTATCGCGAACTTCACAGACGGTCTCAAGCAGATGGCAGGAGACGGCTCTACAATCAACGCATTGTGCGCCGAGGAAGCAGTCTCTCAGGACGGTCTGACTTACACTTTCAAGATCCGCGAGGATGCGAACTGGGCAAACGGCGAGCCTGTTACAGCTGACGACTTTGTTTTCGGCTGGCAGCGCGCGGTTGACCCGAAAATCGCTTCTGAGTACGCTTACATGCTTTCAGACATCGGACAGGTGAAGAACGCGGCTAAAATCATCGCGGGCGAGCTTCCTGTCGAGGAGCTTGGAGCAAAGGCTTTGGACGCAAAAACTTTGCAGGTTCAGCTTGAAGTTCCAGTCTCTTACTTTGACTCAATCCTCTACTTCCCGACTTTCTATCCTGTAAACCGCAAATTCTACGAGTCTGTGGGAGACAAGTTTGGAACAAGCGCGGACACAGTTCTTTCAAACGGAGCATTTGTCCTGACTGACTACCAGCCGGCGGCTCTCGCTTTCTCTTTGAAGAAGAACGACAAGTATTATGACGCGGCGAAAATCAAGCTCGACGGCCTTAACTATCAGGTTCTTAAAGACAGCCAGCAGGCTTTGATGGCTTACCAGAACGGCACTCTCGACATTGTTAAGCTTTCGGGCGACCAGGTTGACCAGGTTAAGGACGACCCTGAATTCAAGACAATCGGAGCCGGCTATCTCTGGTACATCTCGCCTATGATTGATAAAGTTCCGGCTCTTCAGAATCTCAACATGAGAAAGGCTTTCACTTTCGCTCTTGACCGCGAGTCTATCGTGAAGAACGTTGTAAAGGACGGCTCAATGGCTGCCTACACTCCAGTTCCGGCGGAATTCGCATACAACGAGAACGGCGAGGACTTCATCACAGCGCAGAAGGAATATCCTGAGCTTTGCGACTTTGACGCTGCAAAAGCTCTTGAATACTACAGCAAGGCAAAGGCAGAGCTTGGAAAAGACAAGTTCGCTTTCGAGATGATTGTTGACGACACAACAGTCCAGCAGAACGTTGCGGCAGTAATCAAGGAGCAGATTGAGAAGACTCTCCCGGGCGTTACAATCAATCTTCGTGTCGAGCCGAAAAAGCAGCGCGTTCAGGATATGCAGGACGGAAACTTTGAGCTTGCATTTACAAGATGGGGTCCGGACTATGCAGACCCGATGACTTATCTTGGAATGTGGATTACAAACAACTCGAACAACTACGGACTTTGGTCAAACTCAGCTTACGATGCCCTTATTGAATCTTGCGTTACAGGAAAATACGCGCAGATGCCAAAGGAAAGATGGGAGACTTTGAAGGCCGCAGAGAAAATCGTCCTTGAAGACACTGTTATCTTCCCGTTGTACCAGCAGGCGGACGCTTGCATGGTCAAGGCAAACGTGAACGGAATCGAATTCCACCCGGTCGCGCTCAACAGAGTCTACAAGAACACAACAAAGAACTAATTTTGGGGCTTACCCGCCATTCGGCGGGTCGGGCTATCCGCACTTCGCCGTCTTGCGCGGCTCATTCCGGCATTTTTTGCAAAAACGCTAAGCAAAACGCGCCAGCAAAAATGCCGGAACGCCTGCGGCGGTGCTACTATCCCTAAGCTATTCCGCTTGCAAAACTTGAGCATTGCACATTCTTAATTGCGCATTGAATTTCAGGAATTACAATTTTGAAAAAATACATTCTAAAACGAATTCTAATTTCTCTTTTCACACTTCTGGCAATAACACTAATCCTTTTTATCCTTCTCCAGCTTATGCCAGGCTCGCCTTTCAACGACGAGAAGCTTTCGGCAGACCAGCGTGCCGCTTTATATGCAAAATACGGGCTGGACAAACCGGTTTTTGTCCAGTTCTTCAAATATGTCGGAAATATGTTCCGCGGAGACTTCGGCGTGAGCTACAATATCTCGAAAAACACGCCGATTTCAACCTTAATCGCCTCCCGCCTGCCGGTCTCGTGCAGAATCGGATTTCAGGCGGTCTTTATCGGGGCTTTAATCGGCCTTGTGCTTGGAATTGTGGCGGCAATCAAGCACCGCACAGTCTGGGACACAATCGCCACGGTGATTTCTGTAATCGGGGTGAGCGTTCCAAGCTATGTTTTCGCGCTCGCGCTGAGCTACCAGTTCGGCTTTAAATGGAAAATCTTCCCTATGCTTTTCACAGCGCAGTCGCCATATTTTTCAAGCGTTCTTCCGAGCATCTCGCTTTGCATGTTCACAATGGCGTCTATTGCGCGCTTTACACGCACTGAAATGCTCGAGGCTTTAGGCTCTGACTATATACAGCTTGCGGAAAGCAAGGGACTTTACGGCTGGAGGCTTATCGCGCGGCACGCCCTTAGAAACACTCTGATTCCGATTATCACGGTCTTAGCTCCGCTCATCGTTGACCTGATGACAGGCTCGCTTGTAGTCGAGAAAATCTTCGCGATTCCGGGCGTCGGCTCGCTTCTGGTCACGGCAATCCAGTCGAACGACTACAACGTTGTAATCGCCTTGAGCTTTATCTACAGCGCGCTTTACATCGGAATTATGCTTGCGGTCGATATTCTTTACGGCGTAATCGACCCTAGAATCCGCCTTTCAGGAGCAGTAAATGAGTAAGAACAACACTATAATGCCGGATTTTCTTCCGGATGACTTCAAGCTGAAATCTGACAGCGCGAGAACGCAGGTTGACTCGAACTTCGCAAGCGTGAGCTACTGGAAGGAAGTGAGAATCCGCTTTTTCTCGAACAAGAGCGCGGTTCTTTCAGCGGTGGCAATCATCGTGATAATGTTCTTCGCCTTTGCAGGCCCGCATTTCACAAAATACACTTACTCAGAGCAGAATCTTGAACAGAAAAACTACGCGCCTCGAATTCAGGGGCTTGAAAAGCTAGGGATTTTCAACGGCGACGAGAATATGAGAACAACGTCAGGCAGCAGAAAGACGAATCTCTACGAGAAAAACGGCGACACTAACGTCTATTACTGGTTCGGCTCGGACACTCTCGGACGCGACATCTGGACGCGCACTTGGATGGGAACGAGAGTCTCTCTCTACATTTCAATCGTGGCGGTTCTAATCGACATGATTATCGGGCTTTCGTTCGGCCTTGTCTCGGGATATTTCGGAGGAATGACCGATTCTGCAATGCAGCGTTTCGCGGAGATTGTGAACGGAATTCCGCGCCTTGTAATCGTCACGCTTTTAATGCTGATTCTAAAGCCTGGAATTGCGACAATCATCTTCGCGCTGATGATCACTGAATGGATTGGAATGTCGAGAATCGCGCGCGCTGAAATGCTTAACCTAAAGGAGCGGGAATTTGTTCTTGCCTCACGGACTTTGGGAGCTGGAAATTTCTCTATAATTCTGCACGAGATTCTTCCGAACATAAACGGCCAGGTAATCACGCAGACAATGTTCTCTATTCCGACGGCGATTTTCACAGAGGCTTTCCTGAGCTTTGTGGGCCTTGGAATTCCGGTTCCGCAGTGCTCGCTCGGCTCTCTCATAAGCGACGCTTTCAACAGCTTTACAACGCATCCCTACCAGATTATTCCGCCGATTGTGGTTCTTGCGGTTCTTATGCTCAGCTTCAACATCTTGGCAGACGGACTGCGCGAGGCGATTGACCCGAAATTCAAGGAGCAGTGAGATGGGCGAAATGACAAACGACACAATTCTTTCTGTAAAAGACCTGAACATCTCGTTCAAGACAACCGCAGGAATGGTGAACGCAATCCGCGGAGTTGACTTTGACTTGAAGCGCGGCGAGACTCTTGCGATTGTGGGCGAGTCAGGCTCTGGAAAATCCGTCACGACAAAAACCGTGATGGGAATTCTAGCGAAGAACGCGGTTGTGAACTCAGGCGAAATCGTCTACAACTGCCTGGAGCCTGACAACAAGACTTACACAAAATACGACATCCTGAATATGAAGACACGCGACATCAGGCGGAACATCAACGGAAAAAACATCGCAATGGTGTTCCAGGACCCGATGACCTCGCTTGACCCTACGATGAGCATAGGAAAGCAGATTGCAGAGGGAATGATTTACCATTACCACACTCCAAAGCGCGAGGCCTACCAGAAAGTCCTGAAGCTTCTGCACGAGGTCGGAATCACGGACGCGAAGGCAAGAATGAAGAACTATCCCCATCAGCTTTCAGGCGGAATGAGGCAGAGAATCGTTATTGCAATCGCCCTTGCGTGCAGCCCGGAGCTTCTAATCTGCGACGAGCCGACAACCGCGCTTGACGTTACAATTCAGGCGAAAATTCTCGACCTTATCAAGGAAATCCAGAAAAAGCGCAGCCTGTCTGTAATCTTCATCACGCACAACATGGGCGTTGTGGCAAGAGTGGCAGACAGGATAAACGTGATGTACGCCGGAAAAATCGTGGAGAGCGGAACAGCGGACGAGATTTTCTACGACCCGCGGCACCCTTACACTTGGGGCTTGCTTTCCGCAATGCCCGACCTTGAGACGACAGGCGACCGCCTCTACACAATTCCGGGGTCTCCGCCGAACCTTCTCCACAAAGTTCAAGGCGACCCTTTCGCGCCAAGAAACGCATACGCGCTCAACATTGACGACAGGCTTGAGCCTCCGATGTTCAAGATTTCAGAGACGCACAGCGCGGCAACGTGGCTTCTGCATCCTGACGCGCCGAAAGTTGAAATGCCGGCGGAGCTTAAAGAAAGAATCAGCAGAATGAAAGAGGAGGCGAAAAAATATGAGTGAGAAAACACCGCTTTTAAAAGTAGAGAATCTTAAGCAGTATTTCAAAGTCTCCTCAAAATACACGGTAAAGGCCGTTGACAATGTGTCGTTCGAGATTTTCCCGGGCGAGACATACGGGCTTGTGGGCGAGAGCGGAAGCGGAAAATCCACAATCGGACGCAGCGTAATCCGCCTTTACAATCCGACCGCAGGCAAAATCACGTTTGACGGACGCGACATCTCGTCAAAAATGAAGGGCGATTCAGAGGAATATCTTCGCACAAATATGCAGATGATTTTTCAGGACCCGATGGCGTGCCTTAATCCAAGAAAAAAAGTTGGCGAGATTATCGGCGAGGGCTTGGACATTCACCATCTTTACGCTACACGGCAGGAGCGCGAGGCGAAAATCCAGCGTATCTTGAAAAAAGTCGGGCTTGCCCCTGAGCATATCGAACGCTATCCGCACCAGTTCTCAGGCGGCCAGCGGCAGAGAGTCGGAATCGCGCGCGCGCTGATTATGAACCCGAAGCTCGTGATTGCCGACGAGTGCATTTCCGCGCTTGACGTTTCAATTCAGGCGCAAGTTGTGAACATGATGAAGGACATTCAGGAAGAGACCGGCTGCGCATACCTTTTTATTGCGCACGACCTGAGCATGGTAAAGTACATCTCAGACAGAATCGGAATTCTGCACTTAGGACATCTTCTTGAGACCGGCACGACAGACGAGATTTTCTCTAATCCTGTTCATCCGTACACAAGAAGCCTGCTTTCCGCAATTCCGCGCCCAAATCCGGCCGTCGAGAAAAACCGCAAGATAAAAAGCTACAGCTACCACACAAGCGGAATCGACTACTCGAAAGGAACGCCTCACGTTGTGGAAGGTACGCACAAGGTTCTTGCCACAGATGCGGAATTCGCGAAGTGGACGCAAAAAATATATGAATAGACGCAGGTTTTGATGTAAAGGCGCTCGCCGCAGACCGACTGTTTTGAAATGCAGCACATTGAACGCAGATTAAAAGAGGATTTGCGCTGACAAACGCAGGCCTATACGACGGCAGCTGCTAATGCTAGCAAGTGCCGCAATACAACCTACGCGACGGCTACTGACAATGCTAGCAGGTGTCGTAATACAGCTTACGCGACGGCTACTGACAATGCTAGCAGGTGCCGCAATACAACCTACGCGACGGCTGCTGACAATGCTATAGGTGTAAGATGCATGTACACCGACCGGTAGTTGTTAGGATTGGAAACTTCTTTTTTTTTAAGTATATTAAAATTATCTTTAAAAGTTTGCGTTGCAAGCTTTCTTATCATCGGTTGTTTTTCACTTTGCTGCGAAACAACTTAAAAAGCCAATCATAAAACGGAAGTTTTAATCTTGATTTTTTATGGGAGTATTTTATGAAAGTTGTTTTGTTTAACGGCAGCCGGAAAGACAATGGCTGTACTTTTACAGCGTTGGATTTGGTAGCTAAGAGTCTTGAATTTGAAGGTATTGAAACAGAAATTTTGAATATCGGACGAAGAGTTTTTAATGGCGAAATTGAAGCTGTTGTAAAAACTGCTTCTGAAAAGGTTAAAAATGCTGACGGTTTTGTTTTTGGCTCTCCGGTTTATTGGGCTAGTCCTAGCGGCGAACTTGTTATGTTTATGGACAGACTCTGGGCTGCTGCCGGTGCGGATTTTAGATTTAAGCCTGCGGCTAGTGTTTCGACCTGCCGCCGTGCAGGAAATACTGCTACTCTTGATGTTATAAATAAATATTTTGCTTATAGCGCAATGCCAATTGTTACTAGCTGCTATTGGAACGAAGTTCATGGAAAAACGCCGGAAGATGTTCTTAAAGACGAGGAAGGCGTTCAGACAATGACAATGCTTGGAAAAAATATGGCATGGATTTTAAAATCCATTGAAGCTGGCAAAAAGACTGTAAAACAGCCGGAATGGGTTGAAAAAGTTATGACAAATTTTATTCGTTAGCGGAAAAAAGCGTAAGGGAATGGAAGGGCGGCAAAGCCGTTGCGGAACGTAGTGGAGCAATGCAGGCGAAAGCCGGAACCCTGGAACTCCCGACGGCAACAAGTTGCCGGAACGCCCCAAAAACCGTAGAATTAAAAAATGTATAAAAATCCGATTATTTTGTGTGATTATTCAGACCCAGATGTTATTCGGGCTGGTGGAAATTATTTTATGGTGGCTTCGAGCTTTAATTTTACGCCGGGGCTGCCGATTCTTTTTTCTAAAAACCTGGTTGACTGGAAGCTGATAAATTATGCTGCTAAAAACATTCCGCTTGAACAGTACAATTTTCCTCAAAATGCAAAAGGCATTTGGGCGCCTTCGTTTTCGTATTACAAGGGAATTTTTTATATAATCGTTGGTTTGCCTGATGAAGGAATTTTTTTAACTCAAACTGATGATATTTTTGGAAAATGGTCTCCGCTTAAATTGATTTATAAGGCGAAAGGTTTTATTGATCCGGCGCTTTTTTTTGATGATGATGGAAATGCTTATGTTTATCATGCCTATGCAAAAAGCCGGTGTGGTTTTAACAGCAGAATCGGGCTTTTAAGGTTTAATAAAGAACTTAAGGTCTGTGAAGGCGAGGATAAAATTATCTTTGACGGAACTAAAACTCAGCCGACGATGGAAGGGCCGAAAGTTTACAAGAGAAACGGATTTTATTATATTTTTGCGCCGGCTGGAGGAGTTGCGGAAGGATGGCAGACTGTTTTGCGTTCTAAAAATCCTGAAGGTCCGTGGGAAGAAAAAATTGTTTTGAAGGAAGGCGAGTCTGGAGTAAATGGACCGCATCAAGGCGCTTTTGTCGAAACTCCTTTTGGAGAAAACTGGTTTATTCATTTTCAAGACCGTGGAATTTTTGGAAGAATTGTCCATCTTGAACCGGTTTTGTGGAAAAATGACTGGCCTTTGATGGGAACTTCTGTAAAAACAGGTCTTATGCCTGGAGAGCCGGTTTTAAAATTCAGGTCGCCGAAATTTAATATTCTAAAAAATTTGAAAAATCCTTTTAAGAAACCAGTCTGCGCTTTTGAAAATTGCGGTCTTGAATGGCAGTGGAGCGGAAATCATTCTGAAAAATTTGCAAAGGCTGAAAAGAGTTTTAATCCGGATGCGGAAAATTTTAGACTGGCTGTTTTGCATCGTGGTTCGAAAAATCAAAACGGTTTTCCAGTTTTATGGAATTCTTCAAATATTTTAACTCAAAAAATTCAGTATGAAAATTTTTATTTAAAAGCTGTTCTTGACGTAAGCAGTTTGCCAAATGGTTCTCGTGCGGGAATGATTTTTCTTGCAGATGAATACGCTTCTGTTGCGATTGAAAAAACTGTTTTGGGTTTTGATTTTGTTTATTTAAAATCGAAAAACGAGGATTTGACGGACGAAACTAGAAGTGAATTTGAAGTTTATCGTGAACACTTAAACTTGAAAAACGAAAATCAGCCGATAAAAATTCGAATGGATTTTATTTCGTTCAGTATATATTCTGGCGCGGTTCAGTTTACCGTGAAGACTGGAAGAGGCTTTAAAAATTCTTTTAAATGGAAAAGTGATTTTTTTACAACGGAAAGCGCGCACTGGGTTGGCGGCCGGTTCGGAATTTACGCGATAGGAAATGCAGAGGCTGACGAAAAAGGCAGCGCTTTGTTTAAGTCGATAAAAGTAAGACATTAAAAATGTATAATTAACTATTGGTCGTTAGTCTGTAATTCCAATTGTGTTTTGGATAACGGCCTTTCATTTCTTTGCAGATTTCTATCCAGGCGCCAGACCAAAAGTTTTCCAGATTGTCGGTGATTTGCAAAGGTCTGCGTGCTGGAGAAAGAAGCTTTAAAATTACAGGAATTCCTGAAATTTTTGGAGTTGAAAAACACCCGAAAATTTGTTGAATTATAATTTCGAGAATTGGAACAGCGTTTAACAAACGAACGTTAGCTAAATAACCGTCGATATTCAACATTTCTGAACTGATAAGCCGGCTTTCGTATTTTATTTTCGCTTTTTTTCCATTTTCGAGAATAATTGATGAAGGAACAGAACTGTCGATTTTTGTTCCGTTCAAAAAATAAAAAAGAGCGTCAAAAACTATGTTTTCGTCAATTTTGCTGGAAGTTATAAACGGCAAAAGCCAGGTTTCTGCGTTTTTTTGCAGAGATTCAATTTGTGTAAAAAGTTCCGTTTCAATATGGTTTGCATAAAATTGTGCTCGAAGCAGAAAGTCAAAAATTTTTTTATCAAATGGAAGAACCGAAAGACCGTTTTTTTGAATTTCTGAGCAAAGAGCCTTTCCAAAATCATGCGGAGAAACAGGCAATTTTTTTTCTTTTAGAAGGATTGCGCCATAATAGCTTTTTTGTGTTTTTTTGGCGGAAAAAGTTTTTTTGTCAAACTCCAGTTCTTCTGTTATTTCAGAATGATTTTTGAGCCAGTTTTCGAGCTGAATTGAGTCGATTTTTTCAAACGAATAAATTTTTCCTGTTGAGCTTCCTGCATTTACTTCCGGAGCAATGAGCCATTCCGGGCTTTCCTGATACGCTTTTGCAAGAACTGCTTTGCGGGCAGAGGGAAATTGATATAAAGTCTGCGCGGTGTTTTTTAAAAAAGATTGCTCTTCAATTGGCTGTTTTTTTCCGAGCCTGTCTGGAAATCCGGAGAGAAAAAGTTCTGTTTGTGAAAATTCTTCATATCCGCTTGGGCTTGAAGAAAAACCGCACTTTTCGATGCGTTTTTTTAATAGCGAAAGAAATTTTTTCTTTTGTTCTTCGTTTGCAGTTCCGTATTGGCTGAATTTTAGGACGAAATTTAAGGCTTCCTCAAGGTGGTTTGTTTTTTTTCCATAAAGGCTTGCACAGGCCAGCCGCGGTTCAATTCCGAGTTCGAGGGCAAATTTTCCATTTTGAGTGATTTTTTCGTTTTCTAAAAAGCCGAATTCTGTTAAAAGCATTGCCGCGGCGTTCCAGGCGGATTTTGACGGAGAATCCAGCCAGAAAAATGAATCTATTTTTGTTGAGCCCCATTTTGCACATTCAAGAACAAGAGAAGCAAGGTTGCACCGGAGAATTTCTGGTTGAATTTCGCTATTGAGAATGTCAAATTTGCTCCAAAGTCTGACGCAACGTCCGCTCATAAGTCTTCCGGCTCTTCCTGCTCTCTGGTCGGCGCTGAACTGGCTTGCTTTTTCGGTTACAAGTCTTTCCATTCCGAGAGAAACATTCATTTTGCTGATTCTTGAAAGCCCGCTGTCGATTACTGTTGTAACGCCTGGAACTGTCAAAGAGGTTTCTGCAATTGATGATGATAAAATTATTCGTCTTGGAGAAGAAATTGGAACTTCTGAGAGAATTTTTTTTTGTTCGGACAAAGGAACCGAAGAATGCAAGGTCAAAATTTCCGCTTCCGCTGAAGAAAGCGAATTTTCTAATTCTGAACGGAGCTTGTTGATTTCTGCAATTCCTGGAAGGAAAACGAGGATTGAGTCGGTTCTGTTTTGATTTTTGACTAACGGACATTTGTTTATTGGCTGCGAAATTTCATCTAAAACAGCATTTTTTACCGAAATTTTGTCTTTATAAACGATTTCTACCGGAAACTGTCTGCCAGGAATTTCCATAACCGGAGCGGCTGGCTGTGATAAAAATTCTGCAATTCTTTTTGAATTTATTGTTGCCGACATGATTATAACAAAAAGGTCGTCGCGCAGAGACATTGCTTCTTTTAAAAACGCAAGCGCGAGGTCCGCATGTACAGAACGTTCATGAAATTCGTCTATAACTACAACATTTGTATCTTCTAAAAGAGGATTATTTTGAAGACGGCGCGTTAAAATTGCTTCGGTTATAACCTCAAACCGGGTTTTTTGAGATATTTTGCTTTCTAAGCTCAATGTGTAGCCGACAGTTTCGCCTGTTTTTTCTCCGATAAGAGAAGAAATTCTTTCTGCAAGAGCAACTGTTGCAAGCCGTCTTGGTTCGAGCATGAGGATTTTTCCGTTAAAATTTTCTAGAAGCGCGAGCGGAACTGCGGTTGATTTTCCTGCGGCGGTTTGTGCCGTTAAAACTAAAAATCTTGACGGAGAATTTTTTAAATTTTGGCAAATTTGCTCAAGGTAAGGAGTTATGGGAAGATTTTTAATTTTTTCGTTTATAAACATTTTTATTCAATTCCTGCTGCCTGCAGAAGAGTTTTTGTGTACGGATTTTCCGGGTTTGACAGAAGCTCGTCGGTCGGCTTTTCTTCGACAATTTGACCTTTGTGCATAACGCCGATTCTGTCTGCCATGTAAGCGACAACGTTTAAATTATGACTTATAAAAAGATATGTCAAATTCATTGATTTTTGCATTGTCTTGAGAAGATTTAGGATTTGGGCTTGAATTAAAACGTCGAGTGCGCTTACACATTCATCGCAAATTACAAATTCCGGATTTAAAATCATTGCGCTGGCAATTGCAACTCGCTGCCTTTGTCCTCCAGAAAGCTGATGTGGAAATTTTTCGAGAGAATCTGGCGGAAGCCCGACTAAAGTGCGCATTTCGTTTATGATTTTGCTGCGTTCAAGTTTTGTTTTGCCGATTTTGTGAATTATTAGAGGTTCTTCGATTATTGATTTGATTTTCTTTTTTGGATTTAGCGAAGAATATGGATCCTGAAAGATTATTTGGCAGTGGCGCCGGAAATTTTTTTCATCTTTGACAGGGGTTCCTTCAAATAAAATTTCTCCGGAATCTGGTTTTTTAAGGGCGCAAATTAAGCTGCTTAAGGTTGATTTGCCGCAGCCGGATTCGCCGACCAGCCCGTAACATTCGCCTTTGTTTATTGAAAGATTTACGCCATTTACGGCATTTGTAATTCCGTTTTTTGTTGAGAAAGCTTTAAAAACATTTTTACATTCGATTATTTTTTGCGGATTATTCATTTTGCCATTCTCCGAAATGTACAGGAAGTTTTTCGTGGCGTTTTTTTGCATCTGGAATGGAATCTATGAGCGCCTTTGTATATGGGTGTTGGGGATTTTTTAATATTTCTTCTGTTTTTCCTGTTTCTACGATTTTTCCTTTGTACATTATATAAATTCTTGAACAGAGTTTTTTTACAACTGTAAAATCGTGTGTTATTAAAAGAAGCGCCGTGTTAAATTCACTTTTTAAGTTCTGAATTATCGAAAGAATTTTATTTTGCGTTGAAACGTCCAGTGCGGTTGTCGGCTCGTCCGCAATTAAAAGCTCAGGATTTGTCATAAGCGCGCTTGCAATCATTACGCGCTGTCTCATTCCTCCTGAAAGCTCGTGCGGATAGCAGTTGAAAATTTTTTTTGTGTCTTCAAGTCCGGTCATTTTTGCAAGTTTTTCTGCCTGTTTTTGAGCCTCTTGCTTTGAAATTCCTTTTATAAGGGCTGATTCTTCTATTTGCTTGCCGATTTTTAAGAGCGGATTTAAACTTGTCATGGGTTCCTGGAAAATAATTGATTTATTTTTTCCGGTAAAAGTGATTGTTCCTTCAGTGATTTTTGCATTTTCCGGCAAAAGGTTCATTATGCTGAGAGAGGTTATTGTTTTTCCTGAACCGGATTCTCCGACGAGGGCGACAAATTCTCCGGGAAAAATTTCCAAATTTACGTTTTTTACTGCCGTAAAGTTTTTTTGCCTGGAGCAAAATTCAACTGACAAATTTTCTATTTTTAGCAAGGTTTTTTGTAAATTCATTTTATTTTCCATTTACTTCCGAAATTCCATCGCCAATTAAATTTACGCCAAAAACAAGAATTATCAGAAAAATAAGCGGAAAAATAATTCCTGCTGGATTTGTAAAAATGTAATGCTGGGCGTCGTTCAACATTCTTCCAAAACTTGGGTATGGCGGACGGACTCCAAGTCCGAGGTAGCTTAAACCAGATTCATTCAAAATTGCCATTGAAAAACTCAAGGTTGCGGTTATGAGAAGGTCGCTTAAAATATTTGGTAAAATATGAATGTACATGATTCTGAAATTTCCAGCGCCGCGGGCTTTTGCGGATTGCACAAAAAGTGAATTTTTAAATTTGATGTAGCCGGAACGGGTGATTCTTGTAAAGCGGGGAATGCTCATAATGCAGAGAACCAGAATTGTAACTTTGATGTCCGGTTCAAAAACCGCGGCGAGCATCAAAGCCAAAAGAATTCCAGGAAAAGCCATTTGTGTGCTGACAAGCTTCATGATGATTGTGTCGGCAATTCCGCCAAACCAGCCGCAGATTGAGCCTAGAACCAGTCCTGTAAAAAGTCCAAAAATCATTACAATAAAGCCGATTATGACAGAAATTCTCAGACCGACCATTATTCTGCTTAAAACATCGCGGCCAAGTGAGTCTGTTCCAAGAAGATGATGAAATGACGGCGGCTCAAGTTTTGCGGCGGCGTTTGTCAAATTTGGATCGTACGGAAGCCAAATTGTTCCTGCAAGCATGAATAGAATTATGAAAGAAAACATGCAAAAACCAGTTAAAAATGTTTTGTTTTTTAAGTATTTTGCCAGGTTTTCTTGAAGAATTTTCATATTTGAATTCATTATTGGCTACCTCTCAAAATTCCTTGTCCTTGGGTCAATAATTGAATAAAGAATATCGACCGCAAAGTTGCAGGTCAAAGCCATTGCGGCAAGATAAACTGTCAGACCTTGCAGCAGCGGAAAATCTCTTGAAGAAATTGAATGAATTATAAGTTTTCCAATTCCTGGAAGAGAAAAAACATTTTCAATTATTATGCTTCCTCCAAAAATATCTGCGGTAATAAGACCGAGAGTTGTAATGGATGGGATGAGCGCGTTTCTGAGCACGTGGCGAACGATAACCTGTTTTTCATTCAAACCTTTGCTTTTTGCCGTTCTTACATAATCCTGCTTTAACTCATTTTCCATGCTTGTTTTTATGTATCTTGCGAGAATTGAAGATGAGCCCAGCGAGATTGCCAGCGAAGGCAGAATAAGACTTTTTGGACCGTCAAAACCTACCGAAGGCAACATTTTTAATCCGACAGTAAAAATTAAAATCAAAATAAGGGCTGTGCAAAATGACGGCATTGAAACCCAAATTTGATTTAAGACAGAAAGACAGCGCCAGAGCTTTTTTTTTCTGTTGAGTGCAAATGTAATTCCCAGAAAAGTGCCGATTGCAATGGTAAAGACAAGCGAAAGCAACGATAGAGACGCGGTAGTTTTGAGGGCACCTGCAATTAAAGAAGAAACGCTTTGGTTATATTTGTAGGAAATTCCAAGATTTCCGCAAAATGCTCCTTTTAGCCAGTTTGCATAGCGCAAGGGAAGGCTTTGATTTAGCCCAAGTTGAAGTTCAAGAGCTTCAATTTGAGTCTGGTCTGCGTCTGGTCCGAGAATTGCAAGCGCCGGATTGCCAGGAAGAAGCTGGAATGTAAGAAAAGTCACCAGGGTTACAAGAAGAAGAGTCGTCATAAAGTCGATGAATTTTCTTACATAAAAGCTCATTTTTTGTTCCTTTTTTTTGTCGAATAATATTCTAGTCAATAAAGTAAAGTGTTGAAAAATCGTAAAAATTTACTGGATAAGGAGTGTAGCCGGCTATATTTTTTTGAGTGATGATATTGCGGCCTGGATCGCAGATAAAGACAGCAGGGCAGTCCATTGTAAGAATTTCCTGACATTTCTTAAAATAATCTGCGCGTTTTTTTAGATCGATTTCTGATTCTGCTGCTGCAAAATTTTTGTCATATTCAGGATTTCTATATTTTATAAAGTTGCGTTTGTAATCTGAACAGTAACGGCGAAGAACTTCTGACGGATCAATTTCTCCTGCAAATGCAATTACAGTTGTCTGATATTCAGCTTTTGAATAAACTTTGTCTAGCCAGGTTGTCCATTCAACAGGAACAATTGTGCAGTTGATACCAAGCGGTTTGAGCATATTTACGATAATCTGGGCAGTATCAACGTGAGGCTGGTAGTTTGCAGGAACTGTAATCGTCATATCGAACCCGTTTTTGTAAGACGACTGATTCATATATTCTTTTGCTTTTTCAATATTGTAAGAAAAAATTCCGGAAAGCTTGTCGTTGTAGCAATCGCCTAAAATCGGGCTAAAATTTGAATAAAGTTCAGTTGCAAAACCGTCAAAAACGCCGTTTATGATTTCTGTTTTGTCAATTGCGCAGGTAATTGCCTTTCGAACGTTGATGTCTGCAAGCGGAGGATAAGAATTGTTCATTCCAAGAATTTGAATCATATTTTGCGGATGACTTATGATTTTAAAGTTCTTTTCGAGCATTTTTGCGTTTGTTCCGGAAATCATCTGGGCAACGTCGATTTGACCAGACTGAAGCGCAGATATTGCTGAATTTTCGTCGGTCATAATGAGAATTTCGATGTTTTTTATTTTTCCAGCACGTTCTTTATCGTAGTAATCATCGTTACGTTCAAAAACTATTTTTTCGTGAAGAGAATATGAAACGAATTTATAAGGGCCTGTTCCAACCGGCATTGTTTCGTTGTCATTGTAATCGTGCAAAAGAATTGGACTTGTCGCTACAAGAAGCAAAAAGGCTCCAGAAGTTTTTTTCAGTTCAATTACAAAAGTGTAGTCGTCTGGGGCAGAAACTGATTTTACAATCTGCATATTGTCGGAACGTGCTGCAAGACCGTCGAGGCCTGCCAAATTTTTGTAAGTGAAAACACAGTCGGCAGAAGTAAATTCTGTTCCGTTGTGAAATTTTACGCCTTTGCGAAGGTTAAAAGTATAAGTTAAAAAATCGTCAGAAACTGAGTAATTTTCTGCAAGGGCAGGATAAAGAGAGCCGGTTTCATCATATTTTAAAAGTCCTTCAAAAATATTGTCTGTAACGGCGGCTGTTTCGGCAGCGGCAGATTTCCATGGAAAAAAACTGTCCGGTTCAGAGCACATTGTCATTCTCAAAGTGTCGTGAGATTTTTTTGTTCCGCATGAAGAAAATGCGAGAGCTGTTGCAATCAATGCCAGCGTCAAAAGTTTTATTGATTTTTTCATTTTTATGTTCCTTTTCTAGGTTTTTGCGGTCTAAAATTAACAGCAGCGTTTTTTAAGAATTAAGTTCAAGCGCCTTTTTTACGCCGATAAGCGTAAGTTCCGGGAAAATTTCGTCAAAAATATTGCAGTTTTCAAAAATTTTTGCAAAACCGCCAGTACCGACAATGTACGGCTTGTCTTCGGGATTTTCGCTTTTAAAGACTTCTGAACTGATTGTGCGGCAAATTTCTTTAATTGCGCCTGCTGTTCCAAAATAAATTCCAGACTGAATTGCTTCGATTGTTGCAGTTGCGCAGGCTTTTTCGCTTTTTTTTATATCGACATGCGGCAGTTTTGAAGTGCCGGAAGCAAGTGCCTGAACTGAAATTTTTAAGCCAGGAAGAATTGAGCCGCCTAAATATTCCTTGTTTTTTGTAAGCGCATGGATTGTTGTTGCCGTGCCCAAATCGACAATGATTAAATTTTTGTTTGGACAAAGCGAAACAGCGCCGATAGAGTCGGCGATTAAATCTGCGCCGATTTCTTTTGGATTCTGCATTTTTAGTTTTAGACCGTTTTTGATTCCGGCTTGAATAAAAAGAGGCTCGATTCCAAAATATTTGAGGATTCCACTGGAAAGAGAATAGTTGATTGGCGGAACAACTGAGCAAATTCCAATTTGAGTGATTTTTTCGGGAGAAATGTTGTTTTCCCGAAGAACAGAGCGAAGGAAAATTCCAATTTCATCGGAGGATGAATTTTTGTGAGTTGTCTGGCGGAACTGTAAAATCAGCTGGTCGCCGTCAAAAACTCCTCCTGTGATGTTTGAATTTCCAACATCGAGAGTAAGTGTCATAGTACCTGTCCTTAAGATCAAGTCTATTAAGGCAAATGCCTTTTAAGATGTGAAAAAAATTTGTAGTCACTGCTGCCAACGGCAGTCAATGCTTTTTTTAACATACAGTTTTGTAAAAAAAAAATAAAGTATTATGTAAAAAGTTTTTATTATTGAGTATAATTTGGTTATGAAAATCGTAATTGTTGGTGCCGGTTTTACTGGAATTCAACTGGCAAAAAGACTTGTAAACGGAAAAAATGATGTTGTTTTAATTGATAACGATGATGAAGTTGTAAGGCATGCTTCTAACAGTCTGGATTGCAATGTAATTCATGCGGAGGGCAATAATCTGGATGTCCTGGAAGAAGCTGGAATTAAAAATGCCGATGCCCTTGTTTGCGTTACCTCAAATGACGAAGTAAATATGATTACGTGTTCGCTGGTTGACGCTGTTTATCCGGATGTTACGAAAATTGCGCGTGTCCGGAACTATGCTTATTATGTGGACACGACATCTGTTGAAAAGGCAAAAAAACGCCGGCCGCTTTATGGCGTTGATTATATGGTCCATCCCGACGTTGAAGCTGCGGAAGCGATTGCAAATGCGGCAAATCACGGAGCTATTACCGATGTTATGCCTTTTGGCGACCAGTATGAACTTATTAGAATTACCGTAGAAAAGGGAAGCCGCCTGGAAAACCAGAAAATTATTAGTCTTCGGAAAATTACGGACAGGCCGATTCTTGTTGCCTATGTTGAAAGCAACGGCGAAACTCGCTTGCCAAGCGGCGAAACTGTAATTAAGGCGGAAGATTGCCTGGGCGCGCTGATGTTAAAGCAGGATATTCCGGAATTTTTAAAACTTTGCGGCTCAAAACTTAAAGAAATTAAAAAAATTGCAATTATTGGCGCTGGAAGGGTCGGAACAATTGTTGCCGAAAAGCTGATAGAACGAAAGTCTACTTTTATTACGCGGCTTTTTAAGCGTGAAGGAAATCCGACTCAAGAATTCTGCATTATTGACAGCGACGAGAGTCTTGCTAAGGCTGCTGCTGAAAAATTCTCTAAGATAAAAGTTTTTTGTACGGATGCGACGGAAGAAGGTTTTGTTGAAGAAGAAGGACTTGATAAATACGATCTTGTAATCTGTACTACTTCTAACCACGAATTGAATATTGTAATGGCGGCTTATTTTGAATCTCTCGGCATAAAAAACAGCATTGCGCTGGTTCAAAATAATGCTTTTGGCGAAATTGCCAGAAAAATTGGAATTGAAGTTGCTGTTCCAATTCGGGATACGGTTGTTGATTCAATTATGAGCCACTTAAAAGGAAAGGCGGTAACTGGTGTTCATACGGTCAATGACGGTTCTCTTGAGATTATGGAAATAAAAGTTGATGAAAAAAGTCCGGCAGTCGGCAGCACTCTCCGCGATATTGCAGAAAATGGTAAATTTTTGGTTCTGATGATGCAAAAAAATGGATCGGACGAATATTTTATTCCGATTGGAAGCACAAAAATTGAAGCCGGCGACGAAATTGTAATGATTACGACTCTTGAAGAGAATCAGCATGTGCTTGAAAAATTTGGAGCGGAACTTTAAATGCAGACGGTTTTTGTTTTTGTAAGAATTTTTGCAATTATTCTTTCGATAATTGGAACTTCGTTTTTGCTGCCGATTGGGACGGCGCTTGCTTTTGGTGAATATGAAGCGATTTTTCCGTTTTTAATTCCAATGGTTGTTGCGTGGATTTTTGGCTCTGCTTTTTATTTTGGCGGAAAAAAAGTTCCCGTAAGACTTGGAACAAGAGCAGTTTTTGTTTTTGTAAGTTTTGCCTGGGTTGCGATAAGTTTTTTTGGCGCAATTCCGCTTTTTGCCGGCGGTTGGATTAGTGATTTTTCGGGCGCGGTTTTTGAATCTGTAAGCGGTTTTACTACGACTGGAGCAACGGTTTTAAAAGATGTCGAAAGTTTGCCTCGCGCTGTAAATTTGTGGCGAATGGAAATGCACTGGCTTGGCGGCATGGGAATAATTGCGCTTACAACTGCTGTCTTGCCTTTGCTTGGCGTCGGAGGTTTTGCGCTTGTAAAAGCTGAATCAACTGGTCCGGAAAAAGGAAAAATCACTCCAAAAATGGCAAATACTGCAAAGGCTTTGTGGGGAATTTATTTTGCTTTGACGGTTATTCAGACTGTAATTTTAATGTTTTGCGGAATGGATTTTGTGGACGCTCTAAGCCATGCTTTTTCGACTTTAGGCACAGGCGGTTTTAGTTCAAAAAATGCAAGCATCGCAGGATTCAATTCTCTTTCTACAGAAATTGTCTGCACAGTTTTTATGTTTCTGGCAGGTGTAAATTTTAGCCTTTATTTTTACGTGATTACCGGAAAATTCACCGAATTAAAGAACAACAGCGAGCTCAAGGCTTATGTTGGTATTTTTGCAACTGTTGTTTTGTGCCTGGCTTTTTCGCTTGTTAAGTTTTATGGCGGTTTTGGAAAAGCTTTAAGATACGCTTCGTTCCAGGTTGCAACGATTATGAGTACGACTGGTTTTGCTACGGCCGATTTTATGAAATGGCCAGCGGCGAGCCAGTTTTTTATATTCATTTTGTTTTTTATAGGCGGATGTTCTGGTTCAACTTCCGGCGGTATTAAAGTTATTCGATGGGTAATTCTTGCAAAAAAAGCACGCGTTGAAATGCTCAAGATGATTCATCCTCACGGAGTTTTTTCTGTTCGGGTAAATGGTTCGCCAGGACGAGAAGATCTGGTTTTAAACATTGCGCCTTTTGTCTTTCTTTATTTTTGTCTTGCATTTATTTCTACTTTTGCTGGAACTCTTGGCGGACTTTCTGTTTTTGAGTCGTTTACGGCAAGTTTTTCGATGCTTGGAAACATTGGACCTGCTTTTGGTCCGTTTATGGAATATAGCTGGATTCCTTCGTTCTTAAAATGGATTTTTAGTTTTATGATGATTGCCGGTCGTCTCGAAATTTACAATTTGATAATTCTTTTTACAAAAGATTTTTGGAAAAATTAAAATGCTTAATTCATCTCTCTTAAAAAATAAAGGTCTTAATTATTGTTTTGCGTTGCTTGTAATTCTAATTTGGGGAATTACTTTTGTTAGCACAAAATATTTGCTGCGAAGTTTTAGCGCATTTGAAATTCTTACAGCCCGCTTTATAACTGCTTACGCAGTGCTTTGGCTTATGAAGCCAGAGCGAATGAAATTGTCTTGCAAAAAAGATGAGTTGTGGTTTTTTGCGGCTGGAGCGAGCGGAGTATCTGTTTATCAGTTTTTGGAAAATATTGCGATAGATTATACTTTGCCGGCGAATGTTTGCATTATTGTTTCAATATGTCCAATGTTTACTGCGATTATTGCTCAGATTTTTTTGAAAGAAAAAAATATTAACCTTCTTTTTGTTGTCGGATTTTTGGTTGCGATTTCTGGAATTGTGTTTGTTACTTTTAACGGTGCGCTCGTATTTCATTTAAGCCCAAAAGGCGATTTTCTTGCTTTGGCGGCCGCGGTTTGCTGGGCATTTTATTCTTTAAGTGTTACGAAAATCGCTTCATTTAATTTGAATCCGATAAGCTCTACTAGACGGCAATTTTTTTGGGCCTTGGTTTGTATGATTCCTATTGCGGTTTTTGGAATTTTGAATGGGAAAAATTCTCCAATGACTTATATAAATCTTTCTGCCGCGGCAAATGCTGAACGCTGGTCGGATATTTTTAACTGGTTAAATTTTGGATTTTTAGGAATTGCGGCAAGCGCTTTTGCCTTTGCGGTTTGGAATTTTGTTTGTAAAAATCTTGGAACTGTAAGGGTGACGGTTTTTCTTTATTTGACTCCAGTTGTAACGATTGTTTTTGCGTTTCTAATTTTGGGCGACAAAATTACCTTGATGGGAAGCATTGGCGCGGTTTTGACGATTTCCGGCCTTGCAATTTCTCAGGCGAGCAAGAGAAAAGAAAAAGGCAAGCGGAGTATGCCGAATAAAGGTTAGATGTTGATTTTCTGTTAAATTTGACAAAATCGTTCGGCTAAATGTTAGCGTTCGAGCGAAAATTAAAACATAAAAAGCTGCGAATCCTTAAAAGTTTCCTGTTTTGCTTGTTGAATAATGTCGTTTGGACGGGAATTTCCAATTAAAAAAGACGAATTTTTGTCGTGCTGTAAAAAATTTTTTTGAACGGTTTTTTCATCATAGTTTGCGTAACAGTATTTGCAAAGGTTTGGACAGGAATTGTAATATCCAATATCGCGCGTTGGAAGGCAGGAACAATTTTTTCTTAGTATTTGATGCACGTTTTTAGACAAACGGGCGTTAATTATCATTTCGATAAGTTCTTTTGAAATACATTCGCCTTTTTGAATGCCATAGTCAGATAAATCGAGTTTTTCTGCGCAAGATTCAATTTTTATTTCGTATTCTCCGGCAATTCTTGCAAAACTTCCAGCTAAAAATTTTTGGTCGCTTTCGCTTACTTCTTTTAACTCTGGAAATTTTTTAATTGTTTTTGAATACAAGTCGACAAAACTGATTACACAACGGTCTGTATAAGGAGAAAGTTTTTCGCACATTTTTTTGAACTCGCGGATATGAGTTGCCACCGTGTAAGTTGAATCAACAAAAATCGGATCGTATCGCCAGCAGACTTTTTCCTTGCCAAGTTTTTGAGAAAGCTCGGCAAAAGTTTCAATTACGGTTTGTTTTTCGGGAACATTAGGCTCGATTTCTTTTCCATACGGAGTGATTGTGACAAAAAAATAAGTTCCAAAATTTTTGAGTTCGTCCAGATAAGGAATAAGAGGCTTAGGATTTTTTGTGCAGAAAACAAGGCAGTCAACGGTTTTTGGCTCAAGTTTGTAACGTGTAACTTTTTGCGGAACATAAGGATTACGCACATCGACAAACCCGGCGCGGATACGATTTATAAGCCATTCAGAATAAAAAGCGGGAATATCCGTCCGTCCAGAAGCAAATATAATCATAAAAATATTATAGAACAAAAGCGGTTTTGTTGGAAATTGAGAAACTGAAAAATATTTTTTAAAGTAAAAAAATCCCCGCTGAACAGAACATTTTCCGTTCAGCGGGGACATTACGCTAAAAGCGGTTTTTCTATTTTACAATCAACTTGTTCATAGATTTTATAAAGTCTGTAGGACTTGAAAGTTCGGCTCCGCTTACGAGAAGCGCCTGGTCGAGAAGAACTTCCGAAACGTCTGAAATATAACCTTCGTCGGTTGCGTTTTCGAGCGTTTTTACGATTGCGTGGTCAGCGTTTACTTCAAGAATTGGTTTTACTTCTGGAGCTGTCTGGCCCATTGCGCGCATCATTCGTTCCATCTGGATCCCAGGATCGTTTTCGTCAACAACAATACAAGACGGACTGTCGCTCAATCTTTTTGAAAGAACTACATCTTTTACACGCTCTCCAAGCGCTTTTTTAATTTTTTCCTGAACAGGTTTAAAAGCTTCTTCCTTTTTCTTTGCTTCGTCTTTGTCGATTCCGAGCTCGTCGTCTGAACCTGCGCGGTTTACACCCTTGAGCTCAAAGTCTTTGTATTTCATAAGGCTTGGAATTACAATGTCGTCAATATCATCCGCCATAATCAATACTTCAAAGCCCTTGTTTTTGTATGCTTCGAGGAGAGGACTTGCACGAAGGTTCTTTTCGTTGTTGCCTGTAATGTAGTAGATTGCTTTTTGTTCCGGCTTCATTCTCGAAACATAATCTTTAAAGCTTGTCCATTTTCCGTCGCCGTTTCCGCTTTCGTCCGTAGACTTGAATCTTACGATTTCTGCAATTTCTTCGCGGTTTGCGTAGTCAGAGTAAAGACCTTCTTTTATTGGGCGATTGAAGTTTTCTACAAATTTATTCCATTTTTCAATTGCTTTTTTATCGTCGTCAGTAGGATTTTCTGCTTTGCGCGCTTTGTCCGCTGTTTCACCGAGTTTTTTAAATTCGCTCAAAAGTTTTTTTACGGAAGCCGACTTAATATTGTCCAAAATTCTATTCTGCTGCAAAATTTCGCGGCTTACGTTCAAAGGCAAGTCTTCCGAATCAATAATTCCTCTTACAAAACGCAGATAAGACGGCAAAAGCTCGCGGTCATCGTCTGTAATAAATACGCGTTTAACATAAAGTTTTACGCCGCTTTTGTAGTCTGCCTGATACATATCGAACGGAGCCTGCTGAGGAACATAGAACAAAGTTGTATATTCCTGGGTTCCTTCCGCATGCGTGTGAACATAAAAAAGCGGATCCTGGCTGTCGTGGCTGATTGTCTTGTAGAAAGCGTTGTAGTCTTCTGGTTTAAGCTCAGATTTTGGTCGTTTCCAAAGAGCAGATGCAGTGTTTACCTGATCAACTTTGTTTTCGCTGCCAGTAACGTTGCCTTTGTCGTCGTATTTGTTCTGTGTGTAGTGCAGATAAATCGGGAAAGCAATGTGGTCAGAATAGCGCTTGATAAGTTCTTCAATCTTCCAGCGGGAAGCATAATCTTTGCTGTCATCGTTCAAAATCATCTCGATTGCAGAACCGTGAGTCTCAGGCTTGTCGAATCCGAATTTTTTTGCTTCGTCAGAATCAGCCTTGATTTCTTCAATTGAGTAAGAATTTGTGCCGTCGCTCGACCATTTGTAAATTTTGTCTGTCGCGGCCTTTCGTGTATAAACATTGATTTCTTTTGCAGCCATAAAAGCCGAATAAAAACCAACACCAAACTGGCCGATTAAATTAGATTCGCCGGCATTTTTGTCGTTTGAAATTTTTTCGATAAAAGCCTTAGTTCCTGAGCGGGCGATTGTTCCGAGGTTGTTGTTCAAATCGTCCTCGTTCATACCGATTCCCGAATCCTGAACAGTGAGCACTTTTGCAACATCGTTAAAACTGATGTCAATCCGCGGCTCAGTCTTTAAATTTTTGTAAGCGTCTTCCGAAACCATAAGGTAATTCAATTTGTCCAGAGCGTCGGAAGCATTAGAAACAATCTCGCGCAGGAAAATGTCCTTGTTTGAATACATCGAATGAATTATCAATTTAAGAAGCTGATTAACTTCTGTCTGAAACTGATACTTTGCCATTTATCTATCTCCCAAACTTTAAAAGTTTTTCACTTTAAAAATAATAAAAAAAAACGCATAAGCATAGAAAAAAATAAAAATTTTTGGAGCGCATCTTCCGCAGAAAAAACAACATTCAGTCAAAAAGCACAGTTGCCGCAAAAACCGGCTTTCCACCCTTCGCTAGGCGCTCATTGCCGTCCGGCAACTCCGGGGTTCCAATCCGGGCTGCAAGCCCGG